>DASVQQ010000018.1 GCA_036389035.1 Jatrophihabitans sp. | reverse complement strand
AGCGGCAGCGCGGCGCCGCTGCTGCTGCACGGGCACCTCGACGTCGTCCCGGTGGCCGGCCAACCGTGGAGCCGGCCGCCGTTCGAGGCCGAACTCCTCGACGGCTGCGTCTGGGGTCGCGGCACGGTCGACATGAAGGGCGGCGTCGCGATGATGGTCAGCGCGCTGCTGCGGCTGGCCGGCGCCGGCGGGCAGCCGAACGCCGACGTGGTGCTGGCGCTGTTCAGTGACGAGGAGGCCGGCAGCCAGGTCGGCGCGCAGTACGTGGTGCGCGAGCACCCCGAGCTCTTCGAGGGCGTCCGGTACGCGATCGGCGAGGACGGCGGCGCCTCGGTCGGGCTGGGCGGCCGCCGGCTGCATCCGATCGTGGTGGCCGAGAAGCGGGCGTGCTGGGTGCGGGTCACCCTGCGGGGACCGGGTGGCCACGGCTCCCGGGTGGCGCCGCCGGCCAACCCGATCCGGCAGTTGAACCGGCTGCTGTCGGCGGTGGCCGGCGGCGGCCTGGGCGGCCGGCCGACGGCAGCCGTGCGCCGGATGCTCACCGAACTCGCCGCCGCGGCCACCCCGGAGCTGGCCGTGGCGTACCGGGCGCTGGCCGCTGACCCGACCGACCTGTCGCCGCTGGCCGCGTTGCCCGAGCGGGACGAGCTGTACCTGCGCTCGGTGCTGCAGCACTCGGTGAACGCCACCGTGGTGCACGGTGGCACCAACGTCAACGTGCTGCCCACCGAGGTGAGCGTCGAGCTCGACGGCCGGTTGCTGGCCGGCCCGGCTGACTCCACGGACTTCATCGCGGCACTGCGCGCGCTGGTGCCCGACGAGCTGCTGATCGAGTTGCTGGTCGAGGGCGAGCCGTTGCCGGAGCCGGAGTTCGGGCCGATGTATGACCTGCTTGCCGGGGTGTTGCGCGACGCCGACCCGGACGGCGCGCCGGTGCCCATGATCGCCACCTCGTCGACCGACGCCCGGCTGCTTCCCGCGCTCGGGATCAGCTGCTACGGCTGGCTGCCGATGCTCTTCTCCGACGGCGTCAACTACCGCGACCTGATGCACTCCGCCGACGAGCGGGTGCCGGTCGAAGCCTTGCGGTTCGGTGAATCGTGCTTCTACGACCTGGTGTGCCGCTATGGCTGAGCGGGGCGCGATCCGCGTGCTTGCCGACAGCGTCCAGGACCGTCCGCAGCCGGCTCCGGGCGTGCGCGCTGCCCGGGTGATCCGGTCGGCGGAGGTCACCGCCGAGCTGGCTGCCGGGCTCGCCGCGCTCAGCAGGCAGGCCTACGCCGGCTCGGACCCGTTGCCGGGCCTGCCCGCGCCGGACGGGCAGTTCGAGACGCCGCAGCAGGTGCTGGCCACCCTGGACCCGGCCGGCCGGGTCTACCTCGTGCAGGACGGCCCGGGTCGGCTGCTCGCGGCCCTGCGGGTGAGCCCGGCGCCCGGTTGCTGGCGGATCAGCCGGATCTCGGTGCTGCCGGCGGCTCGCGGCCGGGGGCTGCTCGGGTGGTTGCTGGACGCGGTGGCCGGCGACGCGCGCCAGCAGGGCGTCGCCTGGCTGGAGCTGGACGCGGTCGTCGAGCGGTGCCTGCCGCCGCTGTACGCCCGGCTGGGCTTCGACGTCCGGTCCAGCTGGCCCAGCCCGGACAAGCCGCTGTCGGAGGTGACCATGCGACGGCCCACCGCCGGGCCGGCCGGACCGGTGCCGCTCGGCTGGTCGAACGCGCTGCTGGGCGAGCACCGGGCAGTGGTGACCTGGTTCTTGCGGGGTAGCACGCTGCTGCGGATCAGCCGGCCGGCCAGCGGGGACCCGCTCGCCGACGCCGCCGGCGCGGCCGGCCGGATCGAGCATGCCGACGCGCTGCTGGCCGGGCTGGACCTGAGCCGGCAGGACCCCGATCACCTCGACCGGATCGAGGTCTCACACGCCGGCCGGACCCGCCCCGAGCACCTGATGCCGCGCCGCCGGAACGCGGACACGCTCGCCCTGTGGCGCCCGGCGCCGGGACGCGAAGTGGCGATCGGCGACCTGTGGGCGGGAGGAACGCCATGACCGGCCAGCTCACCGGCGCCGGCGTCGCGGTGGACCTGCGCGGCTGGTTCGACAACCGCGGCCTCACCCCGGAGTCCGACCTGGCCGGCGGCGCGTTCAACGTCTGGCACAACACCTTCCCGGCCGAGGACCTGCCCGCGGACGGGTCCCGGGTCCAGGTCGGAGAGGTGTCCTTCGAGTTCCCGGCGCGGGGCGACACCGGAGCGGACAACCTGCGCTGCGCCGGTCAGCTGATCCCGTTGCCGCCGGGCCGCTATGACTGGCTGTACCTGCTGGCCGCTGCCGAGCGGCGCACCGAGGACCTGCTGCACCTGCACTACGCCGACGGCGCCGTGGACCCGGAATGGCTGCGCGTCTCGGACTTCTGGCCGCAGACGGCGGACCGGTTCGGCGCCCGGGCGGCGTTCCGGTGCACCGCGATGCACTATCCCCGCCACGTCCAGCGCGGGGTCGACCCGGTGATCTGGCGGCACCGGGTGCCGGTGCCCCGGCATGCGGAGCTGGCGGCCGTCCGGCTGCCGGACAACCCGGCCGCGCACATCTTCGCGCTCACCCTGGCGCCGGCGTGGGAGGAGTGGACGTGAGGGTGGAACTGGACGGCATCCACCCGTGGCGCCACGACCTGGCCGGTTGCCTGCACGCGTGCGCGGCGACCCTGGTCTCCCACGCCGGGTTCGCGCCGCTGGAAGCCCTCGGCGCCAGCTGGGATTTCTACTACCAGCTCGGTGACATCCGGTCCGAGGAGTACTACTTTCCCTGCCCGGACGGCCGATCGCTGCTGTCCAGCCTGGCGCCGTCGCACCCGATCTCATCCCGCTGGCGCTGGCCGCTGGACGCCGAGCAGGGTTGGCACGAGGTCCGCGAGCACGTTCTCGCCGGCTCGCCCGCGGCGGTCGCCGTGGACAACTTCGAGCTGCCGTTCCGGCCCGCCTACCAGGACGTGCACTCCAACCACCTGGTGGTGGTCTACGGCTTCGACGACGAGCGCCGCAGCGCGCTGGTGCTCGACGCGATCCCGCCGTTCTTCCAGGGTGAACTGCCGCTGCCGGTGCTGGCCGCGGCGCGCGCGTCGGGCAACCGGGTCTCCCACGAGCGGGACATGTTCTTCGCCGACAACCCGATCGGCAATCGCTGGCTGCAGCTGCTCGTCGACGGCCCGCCGAGCACGGACCCGGGTTCGCCGGGCGGCTTCCTGGCCGGCAACCTCAATAATTTCCGGGTGCCGGCCCAACCCGGCAGCTACCGCGGCCGGGACGGCATCGCGGGCTTCCTCGCCAAGATGAGCAACCGGCTGGAGGGCGGACACCCCATCGCCGACGAGCTGTTCGTGGTGGCAGGGGTGGCCTTGGCCAGCACCGCGGTGCACGCCGACTGGGTGGCCGACACCGGGCGGCGCCTCGGCCTGGCCGGTTGGCCGGAGCTGGCCAGGCAGATCGTCCGGGTCGCTCATCACTGGACCGCGATCCGGATCCTGGCGTCCCTGAGCCGCACCGGTGAAGTCAGCGCGCAGCGGCTGCGCAGCCGGCGGGCCGCGCTGCTGGCGGATCTGGACCGGGCCCTGGCCGGAGTCGAGACCGTGCTGGCGGCGCCCTGATGGCCGGCGCGCGATGCGGCCAACGGCGATTCGACGAACAGCGATGAGGAGCGACATGGACAAGCTCGCGATGCTCGGCGGAAACCGGGCAGTGCCCCGGAGCCTGCGGATCCTGCAGTGGCCGATGGTCACCGCCGAGGAGGAGCGGGCGGTGAGCCGGGCGCTGGCCAGCGGAAAGTTCACCACCGCCGCGGCCGGCGAGGTCGAGATCTCGTCCCTGGAGCGGGAGTGGGCCGACTTCGTCGGCACCGCGCACTGCGTCGCGGTCGACAACGGCACCGCGGCGCTGTCACTGGCCCTGGCCGCGGCCGGCGTGGCGCCCGGCGACGAGGTCATCGTGCCCGCGCTCAGCTTCATCGCCTCCGCGCTCGCGGCGGTGCACATCGCGGCGGTGCCGGTGTTCGTCGACATCGATCCGGACACCTTCAACGCCACCGCCGAGGCGATCGAGAACGCCGTCACCGACCGGACCCGGGCGATCGTGGTGGTGCACCTGCACGGCCTGCCCGCCGATCTCGACCAGATCCTGGCCGTTGCCCGGCGGCACGACCTGCTGGTGGTCGAGGACGCGGCGCAGGCCCACGGCGCCCGCTACCGCGACCGGGCGGTCGGCTCCTACGGCGCGGTGAACACCTTCAGCCTGAACGTCAGCAAGAACCTGCCGACCTGCGGCGAGGGCGGCCTGGTCACCACCGACGATCCCCGGCTGTACCGGCGGGCGAGCATGCTGCGGCAGTTCGGCGAGGCGCTGACCGAGTCCGGTGACCGCAGCTACGTCTCGCACCTGCCCGGCTGGAACCACAAGCCCAACGCCCTCCAGTGCGCCTTCACCCGCGCCCAGCTCGGCCGGTTCGAGATGACCGCCAAGCTCCGCGACCGCAACGTCGAGCAGTTCCTGGCGGCGCTGTCAGAACTGCCCGGCCTGCAGGCGCCCGGCTGCCCGCCCGATCGCAGCCACGCCTGGCACATCCTGCGGTTCCGGGTGCGGCCGGCGGCGTTCGGGCTCGACCAGGACCGAGCGGGCCCGCTACGGGCAGTGCTGATGCGCGCGCTGCGCGCCGAAGGGGTGCCGGTGTCGCACTACCAGTTGATGCCGCTGCCGGCGCAGCGCGCCTTCGCCGGCTCCGCCGAGCGCGGCGACTTCCCGAACAGCTACCAGGTCATCGATGACTCCTTCACGATCCAGAAGGCGCACCTGCATCCGGACGCCGGACCGCTGCTGGACAGTTACGCCGCGGCGTTCGACAAGGTGTGGCGGCATCGGGACCTGATCGCCTCCTACGCCGCTGCCGGAGCGCACGTGCCGCCGTGGGAGCAGGCCGGCCGGCTGGCCGACGCCGAGGCCGCCGAGCTGGAGTTCTGACACGGAAGCGGCGCCACGCCTGGCGCCGGCCGAGGTGCACAAACCGGAATGAGCGCTATAAGGTGCCCAATCGAGTCAGGGGCCTGCCTCCGCACCGGGGGTGTGGCGCCCTGGCCGGTCCCGCCCGAGCAGGGGGAGCAGCATGACGTCGCGTACGGCTGAGCCCGCCACCCCGAAGCGGCGCGGGCTGCTGTGGCGCCATCACGACTTCAGGTGGTTCTGGGCCGGCCAGAGCATCTCGGTGCTCGGCACCCAGGTCACCTCGATCGCCCTGCCGCTGGTCGCCGCGCTGACCCTGGACACCGGGGCCGGCGGCGTCAGCGTGGTGGCGACCGCGTCGTTCCTGCCCAACGTCCTGCTGCCGCTGTTCGCCGGCCACTGGCTCGAGACCCGCCGCCGCCGCCGGATCATGATCGCCGCCGACATCCTGCGGACGGCCCTGCTGGCGCTGGTCCCGCTCGCCTGGGCGCTGGACCTGCTGTCGCTGCCGCTGCTGGCCGCGGTGGCATTCGGGGTCGGCGCGGCCAGCGTCATGTTCGATATCGGCAGCTTCGCCTACATCCCCAGCCTGGTCACCGAGGAGGAGTTGCCGGCCGCCAACCAGGCGGTGCAGGGTTCGGCCACCGCCGCCCAGGTGGCCGGGCCGGGGGTCGCCGGCCTGCTGGTGCAGGCGGCCGGACCGGCGGCAGCGGTCGCCATCGACTCGGCCAGCTACCTGGCCAGCGCCCTCGGGCTGGCGAAGGCGCGGAAACCGGAGTCGCCCCCCGAGGTCGATGACACCCTGCCGACCGGCATCCTCGAGGGCCTCAAGCGGATCCTGGTCAACCCGATCCTGCGGGCGCTGACCGTCCATGCCGCCGTGTACAACCTGTCTGCCCAGATCCTGACGGTGAACCTGATCGTCTGGCTGGTCAAGGAACGCGGGCTGAGCGCCGGCGGCTACGGGCTGGCGCTGTCGGCCGGTGGCATCGGCGCCTTCTTCGGCACCATGATCGCGCTGCGGCTGGCCCGCCGGCTCGGCTACGGCCACGCCTTCGTCGCCTCGCTGGCCCTGTCCACCGGAGCTCCGCTGCTGCTGGCGACCTTCCCCTTCTCCGGCTACGCCCTCGGCGCCGCGGTGGCAGCGGTCCAGTTGGTCAGCGGCGCCGGCCTGGGCAGCGCGAACGTGCTGTCGGTGACGCTGCGCCAGGTGGTGGCGCCGCGTGGCTCGCTGGCCCGCACCAACGGCGGCTACCGGCTGCTGATCTTCGGCGTGATCCCGTTCGGCAGCGCGCTCGGCGGCGTCATCGGCCAGCTCGCCAGCAGCCGCGCCGGGGTGGCAGTGGGCGCCATCGGGCTGACCCTGTCGGCGATACCCATGGCGCGCCGGCATGTTCGGACGTTGCGCGACCCCAAGGACGCCCGCCGGGTGATGGCCGAGTCCAGCCGGCACGAGGACCCACCCGCGGTGGCCTCACCCTGGCGTTGACGTCGCGGTAGCCGCAGTTAGGAGATCGGAGAGATCTCGCACGGGTGAGGTGGACGCCGGCCACCGGTGCGAATCGACGCCTCGGCTGATGTAGCGCCGCCGCGCCCGCTCCTACAGTCCAAAGGCAGGACATCCGGCGACTGCCATGCGAAACCACTCGAAAGAGGTCCGAGCAGTGTCTGACTCTGCTGAGCAGGAACGGCTCTATTCCGTGGTGTTCAACCACGAGGAGCAGTACTCGATCTGGCCGAGCGGTCAGGACATTCCCGCCGGTTGGCAGGCGGAGGGCACCAGCGGCCCCAAGGCCGACTGCCTCGAACACATCGAGCAGGTCTGGACGGACATGCGTCCGCGCAGCCTGCGCGAGTCGATGGCCGGCTAGGCGGTGGGACAGGCGCCGACGTCCGGCGCGATCCGGCGCGACCTTCGCACCGGCAGCGCCGGCAAGCCCGCCCGCTGGTTGCTCCGCCGTCCCAGCGAGGATGCCGCCGCCAGGATCTTCTGCTTTCCCTACTCCGGCTGCGGTGCGTCGATGTACTACCAATGGCCGGCCCAGGCCGGCGCCGCCGAGTTCTGCCTGCTGCAGCCACCCGGGCGGGAGAACCGGTTGCGCGAGCCGCACTACGGCGACTTCGAGTCGCTGGCCGAGCAACTCCTGCCGCACCTGCTGCCCTACCTGGACCGGCCCTTCGGCTTCTTCGGCCACTGCGCCGGGGCGCTGCCCGCCTTCGCGACGACGCTGGAACTGATGCGCCGCGAGCTTCCGCTGCCGGCGGTCCTCTTCCTGTCGTCCCAGGTCGCGCCGCACCAGGGCCCGCACGGCCGGTTCCTGTCGATGACCGACGACGAGCTGGGCGTCGAGCTGGCCGGGCTGATGCACCTGATGGGCGGCACCCCGGATCCGGACCTGATCGCACTGGGGTTGGGGGTGCTGCGCGCCGACGTCGAGGCGAACAAGCGCTACCGGCTGAGCGAGTCGGTCACCGTGCCGTGCCGGCTCACCGCGATCGGCTGGCAGGACGATCGCGAGATCACCGTCGAGCAGATGGCCGGCTGGGCGGACTGGGCGGCACCGGGGAACTTCCGCCAGGTCGTCCTGCCCGGCGAGCACTACACGTTCCTGTCCGCCCCACCGGCGCTGCTCGATGAGCTCGCGCTCGACATGGCACAGGCGCTGGCCGAGGCCGGCCGCCCGGGATCGGACAGGTCGTGACCGCGTCACCGCCGACCATCGCCGACAAGCGCGCCGAGCTGAGGGACCGGCTGCTGCGCCAGCGCCGGCAGCAGCAGCAGAACAGCGACCAGATCACCGCCGAGCCAGAAACCTCCACAGCCCCGCTGTCCAGCCAGCAGAGCGGGCTGTGGCTGGCCGCCCAGCTGGCCCGCGCCCCCGGCTACACGCTGGTGAACGCGACCTGGCTGCGCGGGCCGCTGGACAGCTCGCTACTGCGGGCGGCGCTGGACGGCCTGATCGAGCGGCACCAGAGCCTGCGCACCAGCTTTCCCGAGCAGGACGGCGCCCCGCGGCTGACGGTCGCCCCCACCGGGCAGCTGTGGTGGGAGGAGCTGGACCTCTGCCGGGTGCCCGAGCCGAACCGGCGGCAACGCGGGCTGGAGGCGCTCGCCGCCTGGGCCGAGCAGGTCATCGACCTGCGGCATCCGCTGCTGCGCACCCTGCTGGTGCGGCTGGACACCGGCGAGCACCTGTTCGGCTACCTGCAGCATCACATCGTCTCCGACGGCTGGTCGATCCCGATCCTGGTCAGCGAGCTCAGCGAGCTCTACCGCGCCGCCGCCGAGCAGCGCAGCCCGCGACTGCCCGCCCAGACCATCCAGCCGACCGACGTCTACCGCTGGCAGCGGGAGCGGTTGGCCACCGAACCCGTCAGGCAGCGGCTCAACCGCTGGCGCGACCAGCTGGCCGGGATGCCCCAGCTGCGGTTTCCGACCGACCGGCCCCGGCCGGCGGTGGCCAGCTGGGCCGGACACCAGGTCGTGGTGGACCTGCCGGCCGAGCTCATCGCCCGCGCCGACGCCGTGGCCCGGACGGGGGATCGGTTGCCCTTCGCCGTCCTGCTGGCCGCCTTCTCGGTGCTGATGCGCCAGCGCAGCGGCCAGCACGACCTCGCTCTCGGCACCGCCTTCTCCGGCCGGGTGCGCACCGAGATGGAGCCGCTGATCGGTTACTTCGCCAACACCGGCGTGCTCCGCATCCGCACCGCCGCCGAGCAGGGTCTCGACGAGCTCATCGGACACTGCCACGACGTCGTGCTCGACGCCGAGGGAATGCAGGACATCCCGTTCGCCGACGTCGTCAACGCGGTGGCGCCGGCCCGGGTGCCCGGCGCCAACCCGCTGTTCCAGATCTGCTTCACGCTGGCCCGCGGCGCGATCCTGGTCCCGGCGCTCGACCTCGAGGGCGTCGAGGTCGAGCCGGTCCGGGTGCGGGCCCCCGGCTCCCGGTTCGACATCACCTTCCAGGTCACCGAGCTGCCCGACGGCAGGTACCGGATGGAGATCGAGTACGCCACCGAGCTGTTCGACGAGCAGACGATCCACCAGCTGGCTAAGGATTACCGCACGCTGCTGGCGCTGATGCTGGCCTCCGACGCCGTCAGCGAGCTGACCGTGGCGCAGCTGCAGCAGGCCGCCGGGTTGCCCTCGCCGGCTGCGGCGGTGGCGTCCGGGGACCGCGACGAGGTCGGCGCCGGGCCGGTCGACGCGGGGCCGGTCGACGCGGGGCCGGTCGACGCGAGGCCGGTCGGCAAGGAGCCGGTCGACGCGGGGCCGGCCGCGCCGAGTGGGCCGGCCGAGCCGGACGCGCTGCGCGACCAGGTCGCCCGGATCTGGGTAGCGGTCTTCGGCGTCACCGGCGACTTCGACGACGACGAGAGCTTCTTCGAGGTGGGTGGCTCGTCGATCATGGCGGTCCGGTTACGCGCCCAGCTCCTGAGCGAGTTCGGAATCGACCTCCCGCTGGCCGACATCTTCGCCGGGGGCAGTGTCGCCGAACTCACCGACTACCTCTCGGCCCGGCTGGCGGAGGTGAGCTGATGACCGATGCCACCGAGGCACTGTCCACTGCCCGGCAGGCGCTGCTGGGCTGGAAGTCGCGGCAGCAGCAGGGCCAGCAGGTCGAGCAGGACCGGATCGAACCGGTGTCGCGGGACGGGCTGCTGCCGGTCACCGAGCAGCAGCGTTACCTGTGGTTCCTGCACCAACTGGCCCCGGACGTCCCGGCCTACAACGTGCCCACGGCGCTGCGGTTGCGGGGCCGGCTCGACGAACCGGCGCTGCGCGCCGCGCTGGCCGGGCTGACCGCTCGCCACGAGAGCCTGCGCACCCGGTTCCGTTCCGAGCGCGGGGTGCCGTGCCAGCTGATCGACCCACCGGGCTCGAGCACGGTTCCCATAACGGTGCTCGACCTGCGCCCGCTGCCGGCCGAGGACCGGCTGCGCGAGGCCACCCGGCTGATCGGGCAGGAGGTCCGCCGCCCGTTCGACCTGGAGAACGGCCCGCTGCTGCGCTGCTGGCTGGCTCGGCTGGACGAGGCCGACCACGTCCTGCTGCTGACCCTGCACCACATCATCACCGACGGCTGGTCAGTGGGGATCACCACCCGCGAGCTCGCCGAGCTCTACGCCGGCCGGGGCGAGCAGTTGCCCCCGGTGCGGCTGCAGCCGGTCGACTACGCGGCCTGGCAGCAGCGCAACCTGGGAAGTGACACCGCGCGCGGCCAGCTCGACTACTGGCGGGAGCAGCTGGCCGACCTCCCGTCGCTGGAGTTCCCGGCCGACCGGCCGCGTCCGGCCCTGCCCAGCTGGCAGGGCGCGGCGTTCGAGGCCCCGTTGGAACCGGCGGTCCTGGCGCGGGCCCAACAGCTGGCGGGCTCGGAACGGGTGTCACTGCTCGCGGTGCTGTCGGCGGCCTTCTACGCCGTGCTGTCGCGCTACACCGACCAGTACGACCTGGCGGTCGGCTCGGTGTTCTCCGGCCGGACCCGGACCGAGCTGGACACGATGATCGGCTTCTTCGCCAACACCCTGGTGCTGCGCGCGGACCTGACCGGTGACCCGAGCGGTCGCGAGCTGGTGCGGCGCTGCAACGGCGTGGTGCTCGGCGCCCTGGCCAACCAGGACATCCCGTTCGGCACCGTGGTGGAGGAACTGCGGCCCGAGCGGGTGCCCGGGCGCAACCCGCTCTTCCAGGTCAGCTTCACGCTGCTGACCGGAGAGATCGTCGGCGCGTACAGCTTCGGCGAGCTGAGCGTGTCGCCGCTGTCGCTGCAGCTGGGGACCTCCCGCTTCGACATCGCCTTCCAGATTTCCGTCGAGCCCGACGGCCAGGCCTCGATCTGGGTCGAGTACTCCACCGAGCTGTTCGACCGCGATCGGATCGAGCGGCTCATCCAGCACTTCGAGACAGCGCTGTCGGAGATCACGGCCGATCCGGAGCGCCCGCTGAGCCGCTTGAGCCTGGTCACCGGGCAAGAGGCGCGGCAGCTGGCCAGGTGGAATCCGGAGCCGGTCAGTTTCGGCACCGAGGGCATGCTGCTGCACGAGCTGGTCGCCGGCTGCGCGGCCCGCTGGCCCGAACGGACCGCGGTGCGCTTCGACGGGGCCGAGCTCAGCTACGCCGAGCTTGACTCCCGAGCCAACCGGCTGGCCCGGTTGCTGCGAGACGAGCACCGGATCTGTCCGGACCAGGTGGTGGGCATCCTGCTCGACCGGGGCGCCCGGCTGCCGCAGGCCCAGCTGGGCGTCCTCAAGGCCGGCGGCGCCTGGCTGGCGCTGGACCCGACGCATCCGGCCAAGCGGATCGCCTACCAGGTCGCCGACGCCGGGGTGTCGGTCGTGATCACCGACTCCCAGGCGGTGGCGGCGCTGCCGGCCGGCGTGCCGCGGATCGACCTGGACGACCCCGAGCTGAGCCGCCGGCTGGCCGGGCTCGCCGGCACCGCGCCGCCGCAGACCACCCGGCCCGAGCACGCCGCGTACCTGATCTACACCTCCGGCTCGACCGGCGCCCCCAAGGCAGTCCTGGTGCCGCACCGGGCGGTGGTGAACTTCGTCAGCTCGGTCCGCGAGCTGTTCTCGATCACCCCGGCGGACCGGGTGCTGCAGTTCGCGAACCCGTCCTTCGACGTGAGCGTCTTCGACCTCTACGCCGCGCTGGCGCACGGGGCCACCTCGGTCGGCGCGCCGCGCTCGGTGCTGCACGACGTCGACCTGCTGGCTGACCTGCTGCGCCGGGAACGGATCAGCCTGGCTGACATCCCGCCGGCGGTGCTGGGGATCCTCGACCCGGCGTCGTTGCCGGATCTTCGAGCGCTGTTCGTCGGGCTGGAGGCCTTTCCCGCCGAGCTGGTGAACCGCTGGCGCACGCCGGACAGGCAGTTTCACAACGGCTACGGGCCGACCGAGGCGACCGTGGCCTGCGTGGACTACGCGTGCCCGGACGAGCCGCTGACAGCCTCCCCGCCGATCGGGCGGGCGATGGCCAACCACCGCGCCTACGTCCTGGACCCGGCCCAGAACCTGGCGCCGGTGGGAGTGCCGGGTGAGCTGTTCATCGCGGGCGCGGGCCTGGCTCGCGGTTATCTCGGGCGTCCCGGGCTGACCGCCGAGCGGTTCCTGCCCTGCCCGTTCGGAGAACCGGGCGAGCGGATGTACGCCACCGGGGACGTGGTGGCGTGGCGGGCCGACGGCCAGCTGCAGTTTCTCGGCAGGGCCGACCGGCAGGTGAAGATCCGGGGCCTGCGGATCGAACTCGGCGAGATCGAGCACGCGCTGGCCACCTTCGAAGGCGTCAGGCAGTCCGCGGTGGTGGTGAACGCCGCCGCCGCCGGTGGACCGCGGTTGGACGCCTACCTGGCGCCGGCCGAGGGCAGCCGGATCGACACCGACGCCCTGCGCAAGCACCTGTCCGAGCACCTGCCGCTGCACATGATCCCGGGCACCTTCACCGAGCTGGCCGCGCTGCCGCTCAACGCCAACGGAAAGCTCGACCGCGAGCGGCTGCCCGAACCGGTCTCGGCCGCCGACCTGCCACGGCAGCCGCCGGCCACCGAGAGCGAGCGAAAGATCGCCGGCATCTGGTGCGAGCTGCTTAACGTCGAACTCTCCGACATCGGGCAGCGGGACAGCTTCTTCGCGCTCGGCGGCAGCTCGCTGCAGGCCACCCAGCTGATCTCCAGGCTGCGCGACGCCTTCTACCTGACCCTGGACCCCCGGCAGCTGTTCACCCACTCGACGCTGCACCAGCTGGCCGCGCTGGTCGACGAGACGCTGCGCCAGTCCTTCGCCGAGGACGAGCTGTCCGAGCTGGAGGCAGAGATCGCGGGCCTGTCCGAGGAGGACCTGGACCGGCTGCTGGCCGAAGGCGTCGACGAGTAGATGGGGTCCACCGAGCTGGAGGGCGCCGTCCGGGGCGATGCGGTCCGGGGCGAGGAGGACGGCGTCCGCGGCGAAGAGGACGCGCTGTCGGACAAGCGGCGGGCGCTGATGCAGTTGCGGCTGCGCCGCCGGCGCGCGGAGGTGGCCCAGGGCGCTTCGGTGGTGGCGGTGAGCCGGGCCGGCCGGTTGCCGCTGTCGTGGCAGCAGGCGGGTTTGTGGTTTCTGCAGCAGGTGGATCCGGATTCCACGACGTATCACATGCCGCTGGTGCTGCGGTTGCGAGGCGAGCTGGACCACCCGGCGCTGGCGGCCGCGCTGCAGGCGGTGATCGCCCGCCACGAGGGTCTGCGGACCCGCTTCCAGACCGTGGACGGGCAGCCGTTCCAGGTCATCGACCCGGCGCCGCGACGGGTGGAGCTGCCGGTGACCGACCTGCCGGCCGTGGGTTGGCAGCGCCTGATCAGCGACGAGGCCCGCCGGCCCTTCGAGCTGGCCACCGAGCCCGGCTTTCGCTACCAGCTGGCCCGGCTGGGCCCCGATGACCACATCCTGAGCCTCACCGCCCACCACATCATCACCGACGGCTGGTCCAGCGCCATCCTCAACGCCGACCTGTCCCGGGCCTACGCCCGGGCCCGCGACGGGCAGCCCCCGGACCTGCCGGCGCTGCCGATCCAGCCCGCTGACCATGCCCACTGGCAGCACCACAACCGTGCCCACCTCGACGCCGGCCTGGACTACTGGAGGCGGCAACTGGCCGACCTGCCCACCCTGGCGCTGCCCACCGACCGGCCCCGGCCGGCCAACCCCGCCGGCCACGGCGGCGGAGTCGGCAGCCGGCTCGACCCGGTCATCAGCCGGCAGGCCGCGGCACTGGCCAACCAGCTCAACACCTCGCTGCTGGCCGTCCTGCTCGCCGCGTTCACCCTCACCCTGTCGCGCTACACCGGCTCCACCGACATCCCGGTCGGGTCGGTGTTCTCCGCCCGCACCCGCACCGAACTCGAACCGCTGATCGGCTACTTCGCGAACTCCGTCGTGCTGCGTGCCGACCTCACCGGCAACCCGACCGCCACCGCCCACATCCAGCGCTGCCACACCACCCTCCTCAACGCCCTGCGCCATCAGGACATCCCCTTCACCGTCGTCGTCGACACCGTGGGACCACCCCGCACCCCCGGCCAGAACCCCCTCTTCCAGACCAGCCTCTCGCTGGCGCCCGCGCAGGTCAGCGGCGGTGAGCTGGCGCTGCCCGGCGTCGAGGTGGAACCGATCGAGGTGAGCCAGTCGGGCGCCCGGTTCGACCTGCGGTTCGAGGTCATCCCACATGCCGACGACTCGCTGGAGATCTGGGTCGAGTACGCCACGGAGCTGTTCGACGAGTGGCGGGTACGAGCCATGACCGAGCATTTCGGCAACGCGCTGGCCTGGCTGGTGGCCAACCCGGACAGCCGCCTCGCGGACGCCGAGCTGATGTCGGCCGCTGAGCGCCAGCAGGTTCTGCACGACTTCAACCGTCCCTGCGACCAGCCGCCGGCTCCGCTGCCCTGGGCGGGCAGTTCGGTGGTGGCGGTGGCCGCCGAGGTGGCCCGGACCGCGCCGGACCGGTGCGCGCTCTGGTGCGCCGGGTCGTGGCTGACGTTCGGGCAGCTGGATCGAGCGGCGACCGAACTGGCGGTGCGGCTGGTCGCGGCGGGCGCCGGGCGTGGCCGGGTGGTGGGGGTGTGCGGCCACCGGTCGCTGGAACTGGTGGTCGGCCTGCTGGCCGTGCTCAAGGCCGGGGCGGCGTACCTGCCGCTGGACCCCGAACAACCGGCGGCCCGCTCGGAGTTCCAGCTGGCCGACGCGGGCGCGGCGCTGCTGCTGGCCCAGCCCGGTGTCGAGCTGGAGCCCCCCGCCGGGGTCCGGGTGATCCCGCTGGAGGCCCCGGGTCAGGCGCGGCACGGGGACGCCGACTCCGGCGGCGAGTCCGGCGAGTCCGGCGAGTCCGGCGAGTCCGGCGGCGGCCAGGTGCCGGGTGCCGACACCCTGCCGGCCTGCCGCCCGACGGATCCGGCGTACCTGATCTACACCTCCGGCTCGACCGGCAGTCCCAAGGGCGTGCTCAACAGCCACGCGGGCCTGATCAACCGGCTGGGCTGGATGCAGGCGCAGTACCCACTGGGGCCATCAGACCGGGTGCTGCAGAAGACCCCGTACACCTTCGACGTCTCGGTCTGGGAGTTCTTCTGGCCACTGCTCACCGGGGCCCGGCTGGTGCTCGCCGACCCCGGCGGCCACCGGGACCCCGGCTACCTGGCCCGCGCCCTCACCGACCAGCGCGTCACCGTCACCCACTTCGTCCCGTCCGTCCTGGCGACCTTCCTCGACCAGCCCGAGCCACCCGGGCTGCCCGCGCTGCGCCACCTGATCTGCTCGGGTGAGGCGCTGCCGGCCGGCACCCGGGACCGGGCGCTGGCCCGCTGGCCGCACGCCGGGCTGCACAACCTCTACGGCCCCACCGAAGCCAGCATCGACGTCACCGCGTGGACCTGCACGCCCGCTGACGGACCCACCGTCGTCATCGGAGGGCCCATCACCAACATGCGGACCTACGTGCTCGACGGCCGGGGCGGTCCGGCGCCGCTGGGCGTCGAGGGCCAGCTCCACCTCGCCGGCCCGGGCCTGGCCCACCACTACGTCAACCAGCCCGCGCTGACCGCCGAACGGTTCACGCCGTGCCCCTTCGGTGACCCGGGCCAGCGGATGTACGCCACCGGTGACCTGGCGCGCTGGAGCCCGGACGGCGCCCTGGAATACCGCGGCCGCACCGATGACCAGATCAAACTGCACGGCCAGCGGATCGAACTCGGCGAGATCGAGCACGCCCTGCTGCGGCACCCCGCGATCACCGCCGCCGCCGTGCTGCTGGTCCCCGCCGCGGACGGCCGACCCCCGTTCCTGGCCGCCTACCTCACCGCCACCGACCCGCCCCCCGGCGACGGCGAGATCCGCGCCCACCTCGCTGAACGCCTGCCGCTGCACATGCTGCCCGCCACCGTCACCGTGCTGCCGGAACTGCCCACCACCGCCAACGGCAAGCTGGACCGGGGCCGGCTGCCGGTGTCCACCGCCGCGCCGGCCGGGCCGCCCACCAGCACCGAACGCGCCCTGACCGACATCTGGAACGCCCTGCTCGGCCCGGCCGCGCCCGAGATTGCCTTGCACGGGCACCACAATTTCTTCACCCTGGGTGGCAGCTCGCTGGACCTGGCCCGGTTGACGGCCGCCGTCCGGGACCGGTGCGGGGTCGAGATCGCCATCCGGGACCTGTACCTCGCGCCGACGCTGGCGGCGATGGCGGCACTGGTCGACGAGCGCGTCACCGGCCGGACCGCTTCGGTCGTCAGCCGAGTCGCTCCCGACGCCGCATCCGCACTCGCGCCGTCCCCAGCCGCGTCGGGCTCGCTGGTCGCACTGCGCACCGGTGGGTCGCTCCCGCCGGTGTTCCTGGTGCACGCCATCGGCGGATCGGCGGTGCCTTACCTGCCGCTGGTCCACGAGCTCGATCCGGAGCAGCCGGTGTACGCCTTCGAGGCCCCGGGGCTGCACGGGTCAGCAGACCCGCCCGCCTCGCTGCAGAGTCCTTCCTCGCTCCAGAGCCCCGCCTCGCTGCAGGGCATCGCCGCCGATTACCTCGCCGAGCTGCGCCAGGCGCAACCGCGCGGGCCCTACCGGCTGGCCGGCTGGTCGGTCGGCGGGCTGATCGCCCAGCAACTGGCGGTGCGGCTGCGGGCGGCCGGCGAGGACGTCGCGTTGCTGGCCCTGCTGGACGCCGTCCCGGTCGAAGCCGACGCGCAGGTGCCCGACGACGTCGGCCTGCTGAGCTGGTTCGCCCACGACCTGGCCGGTGTCCGGGGAGTGGAGGGTCCGCGCCTGGACCCGGCGGAGCTCGCCGATCACCCGGCCGCCGAGCGGCTGGAACGGATGCTGGACCACCTCGTCGGGCAGGGCATCGTCGAGGCCGGTGACCGGGCGGCGTTGGCCACCCGGTTCGAGGTGTTCGCCGAGCTTGCCGGGGCGCAGCTGCGGCACCGGCCCGAAGCCCTGGACCGCCCGACCGACCTGCTGGTCGCAGCCGACACCGCGACCGAGGCGGTGCGGCGCTGGCAGGGGATCGGCGGCGAGCTGCGCGTGCACCGGGTGCCCGGCACCCATTACACGATGCTGGCGCCGCCGCACCTGTCCGCGACCGCGGCGGTCCTGGCCGCCCTGCTCGAGAAGTCCCATCGCGATCGGGGAGAACTCCGGTGAACCTGCGACTCACCGGCGAGCAGGAGGCGTTCCGGCGCGCGGTCTGCCAGCTGCTGTGTGAGGAGCAGGTCGGCGAGGAGGTGGCACGGGCTCGCCGGCTGCCGGTCGACGAGGAGCCGGGGCTGCTGGAGGTCTACCGGCGGCTCGGCGAGCGGGGCTGGTTGGCCGTCAACTGGCCGGCCGAGCACGGCGGCCTCGGCACCGGCATCGTGGAGAAGGCGATCCTGACCGAGGAGATGATCCTGCACGGCATCCCCGACGTGGTGCACACGCTGTCCGTCGACATCGTCGGCCTGGCCATCCAGCGGCTGGGGACCGAGGAGCAGAAACGGCAGTGGCTCCCTCCGATCGCCGCCGGCGACTCGGTCGGCTGCGTGCTGCTCAGCGAACCCGAGGTCGGCTCTGACCTGGGCAGCCTGAGCACCAGGGCCGAGCCGGACGGAGACGGCTGGCGGCTGTACGGGCGCAAGGTCTACAACCTCAAGTCCCAGTTCGCCGACCTGGCGCTGTGCGCGGCGCGCACCACCTCCTCCGACGTTCGATTCCACGGCATCACCGTGTTCATCGTGCCGATGCGCACGCCCGGCATCCGGGTCGAGCCGGTTCCGAGCATCAGCGACGAGCGCTTCAACGAGGTGGTGCTGTCCGGCATCCGGATGACCCGGCAGGACGTGCTGGGCGAGGTGGATGACGGGTGGCAGGTGCTCAACGGCCTGCTCGGACTGGAGCGGACCGGCATCGAGTTCGAGGCCAAGGCCCGGCGGCTGCTCGACGCGGTGCTGGATGAGGCGGAGCGGACCGGTGCCCTCGAAGCCGGCGGCTACGGCGAGCGGCTGGTCGAGCTGGACGCCGAGGTCCGGGCCGGCCGGCTGCTGTCCTGGCGGGCGCTCGGGTCCATGGCCGCCGACACCCTGGACGACGTGCAGTGCGCGATGGCCAAGTGGCACACCACCGAGACCGCCAAGTTGATCTCGGAGCTGAGCCCGGAGATCTGCGGGTTGACCGCGCTGCTGTCGGCCCGGGACGAGCAGGCCCCGCCCGGCTGGCTGCTGGAGTCGGACCTGCGGGACGCGCCGGGCCGGACCCTGGCCTCCGGCACGTCGGAGATGATGCTCTCGCTGATCGCGAGCGCCGGCCTCGGACTGTTGCGGTGAAGGGGCCGGCATGGAAATCGACCTGAGTGCCGCGCAGCTCGCGGTGCGGCAGCGGTTCGGGCAGCTGTTCGACGCCGAGCTGGCGCCGAGCATCCGCCGGATGGGCGAGCAGCCGCGGACCGGCGACCCGGCCGAGGTGCAGGCGCTGCGGCAGATGCTGTGGAGCGCGCTGACCGACCTCGGCGCCACCCGGCTGCTGCTGCCCGAACGGCACGGCGGCGAGGCGGCCGGCCAGCAGGGCGCGGTGGTGCTGGCCGAGTTGCTGGGCGGTGCGTTGTGCCAGGGGCCGTTGCTGGACACCATGACCGCCGCCGAGGCGCTGGCCGGGACCGAGACGCTGGCCGGCAACGAGGGGAACGGCAAGTTGCTCGGACGGATCGCCGAGGGGGCGCCGGTCGTGCTGGCCTTCCGGGAACGGGGCGCGGCGGCGCCGCTCGCGCCGCTGACGCTCGGCGACGACCGGGTGAGCGCCCGCCGGCGTTTCGTCAGCTTCGCCCAGGACGCCGAGTGCCTGTGCGTCATCGGCAGCCAGGACGGCAGGCCGGTCTGCGTGCTCAGCGCCGCCGATCATCCGACGGTGTCGATGCGGCGTCAGCTGGACACCGGCCGGGGCGAGCTGTACGACGTGGCGCTGGAGGGCACGCCGGTGCTGGCCACGCTGGCCGGATTCGCCGACGCCTGGCCGTGGCTGCTGGCCAACGCCCGGCTGCGGCACGCCGCTTACCTGGTGGGGATGTGCCAGGCGGCGTTGGAGCTGGCGGTGGAGCGGGCCAACACCAGGCGCCAGTTCGGCCAGCTGATCGGGCGTTTCCAGGCCCCCTCCTTCGCGATGGCGGCGGCGACGACCCGGGTCGAGGCGGCCCGCTGGCTGATCCGGGCCACCGCGTGGGAGGCCGACCAGGGCGCCGACGTCCGGCTGGGCGCGGCGCAGGCCCTGGCGATGGCGGCCGACCTGAGCCGGACGGTGATCTCGACCGCGATGCAGGCGCACGGCGCGTACGGCACCACCGAGGGGGCCGACATCCAGCTGTACTTCCGCCGCGCGGCCGTCGAGCGGGCGTGGTGGGGCTCGCCGCGGGCCCTGCGCGCGGAGGTGCTGCCGCTGCTGCTGGCTGACCGTCGGGCGGCCCGGCCGGGTGCGCAGGCCTGGTGCTGACGCGATGACCGAACTCAGCCCGGCCGTCGCGGCCGAACCCGAGCTGGACCGCGCCGAGTGGCGCCGGTTCCGGCTGCTGGTCGGCGGCTACATGGCGTCCTCCTTCGGCAGCTACCTGAACATGGTGGCGCTGCAGCTGTTCGTCTACCAGACGACCGGCAGCGCAGTGGCCACCGGCCTGTTCCTGGTGTTGCGGATGGCCTCCGGATTTCTCGCGGGCTTGGCCGGCGGGACCGTGGCCGCCCGCCTGCCCCGGCGCGCGGTGATGATCAGCTGCGACCTCGCGCAGGCGTCGGTGCTGCTGGTGTTCGCCCTGTCCCCGAACGGCATCCGGGTGGCGCTGCTGCCGGTGCTGGCAGTCTCGATCGGAGCGCTGAGCACCACCAACCAACTGCTGCTGCGCGCCACCGTGCCGGACCTCGTCGGCGCCGAGCACCGCATGCGCGCCAACGGGTTGCTGGTGACAGGCCGGGCGGTGGCGATGGCGCTCGGCTTCGCCACCGGCGGCCTGCTGGTGTCCTGGGTCGGCTACCAGGCGGCGTTCCTGGTCGACGCCGGCACCTTCTGCGTCTCCGCGCTGGTACTGGTCACCGTCAGGCTGCGCTTCCCGCGCCCCGTGCAGGTCCGGCGCCAGGAGAAGCCGGGTCTGGCGAGGCAGGGCAGGTTCGTGCTGCTCGCCCTGACCGCCGCCCCTCCCGTGCTGGCGATCGTGATCGTCCGGTGCGTGGACGCTCTCGGGTCGGCCTCGCACCAGGTCGGCATCCCGATCTACGCCACCCAGCTGCAACCGGGCAACCCGGCCGGGTTCGTCGGCAACTTCTGGGCCGCGTGGGCGGTCGGCCTGTTCGCCGCCCACCAGCTGGTGACCCGGATCTATCGGAGCGGCCCCCGGCACGACGAGCGCGCGTTCGTGATCAGCACCGCCGTGATGTCCGTGGCCTTCATCGCCGCGTTCTCCGGCCTCGGTCAACCCTGGGTGTTGCTGGTGGCCCTGATCGCCGGCCTGGCCGACGGGTTCACCGAGATCACCTACACCACCAGGGTGCAGGCCGAGCCCGACCCGGCGCGCGGCATGTTCTTCGGTCTGACCGCGATGGCTGAGAACGCGGGCCTGGGTATCGGCCTGCTGGTCGCGGCGGGCCTGCTTGAGATGTGGACGCCGCTGGTGGTGGCCGCGCTGATGCATGGCGTGGTCGTGGTGCTCGCCGCCGGGTACCTGGTACGGACCACCCCTCGCCCGGGCGACCGGGCGACGACTTCGAGCTGACAGGGGATTGCCATGCCGCAGACGCTGCACGCCACCACGCCGGTCGTGCTGCCCGGCGACGTGCGCGACCGCCGGATCGCCATCATCGGCATGGCTGCCCGCTTCCCCGGTGCGCCGACCCTGGAGCAGTACTGGGACAACCTGCTCGCGGGTGTCGTCAGCACCACTCGGTTCACCCGCGAGGAGTTGCTTGCCGCGGGCCTGCCGGCGTCCCTCGTGGACGATCCGGCGTACGTCCCGGTCAGCGGCGCGCTCCAGGACATCGGGGCCTTCGACGCCGACCTGTTCGGCATCAGCCCCGCCGAAGCCGCCGTCACCGACCCGCAGCAGCGGCTGTTCCTGCAGGTGTGCCAGCAGGCGCTCGAACACGCCGGTTACGCCGGGGCAGCCGGCCGAACGGGCGTCTATGCGGGCTCCGGCATGGCGCTGTACTCCCTTCGCACCTACCTCCGCGAGAACCTGGGCGACACCGACGCGGGCGACCAGCTGTCGGCAATGCAAGTCGCGATCGGCAACGACCCGGACTTTCTCGCCACCCGCGTCGCCTACCGGCTCGGCCTCACCGGGCCCGCGGTCACCGTCCGCACGGCCTGCTCGACCTCGCTGGTCGCCGTGCACACCGCGATCACCGCGCTCCTGACGGGCGACGCCGACATGGCGCTGGCAGGGGCCGCCGCACTGCACGTGCCCGGGACGGCGGGCTACCGGTACGAGGAGGGCTCGATCCTGTCCAGCACGGGCGCCTGCCGCGCGTTCGACGCCGCCGCCGACGGCACGGTCGGCGGCAACGGCGTCGCGGCCGTGCTGCTCAAGCCGCTGGAGGCAGCCCTCGCCGACGGCGACACCGTGCACGCGGTCATCCTCGGGTCCGCGATCAACAACGACGGCTCGGCAAAGCAGGGCTTCACCTGGCCCGATGTGGCAGGCCAGGTCACGGTGGTGCGCGACGCACTCGCCGCAGCCGGGGTCGAACCGGATTCCGTCGGCTACGTCGAGGCCCACGGCACCGGCACCGCCCTCGGCGACCCGATCGAGATCGCGGCACTCCGGGAGGCATTCGGCGACCGCTCCGACCCGTTGCTGGTGGGTTCGGTGAAACCCAACATCGGCCACCTCGACACCGCCGCCGGCATGGCCGGACTGCTCAAGGCGGTACTCGCCCTGCGTGCCGGGATCGTGCCGCCGCAAGCCAACTTCGAC
Organism: Jatrophihabitans sp.; assembly: GCA_036389035.1. Classification (NCBI taxonomy): domain Bacteria; kingdom Bacillati; phylum Actinomycetota; class Actinomycetes; order Jatrophihabitantales; family Jatrophihabitantaceae; genus Jatrophihabitans; species Jatrophihabitans sp. Next base: position 168,998 of record DASVQQ010000018.1, on the reverse strand, counting down.
TCGCCCAACCCCGCGCTGCGCCTGGGCGAAGACTGCATCACCGTGCCGACCGTGCCCATGCCGTGGCCGGTGCCGGGGGTGCGTCGTGCCGGTGTGACCGCGCTGGGGGTCGGTGGCACGAACGCGCACCTGGTTCTGGAACAGGCGCCCGAGCAGGAGCCGTCCGCTGTGTCGGCGCCCTGGATCGTGCCCCTGTCCGCGCGCGAGCCGCAGGCTCTGGCCCAACTTGCCGAATCCACTGCCGACGCCCTGTCCGGGGTCAGCCCGGCGGACGTCCTCACCACGCTCGGCGCCGGCCGCAGGCGACTGCCGCACCGGCTGGTGGCCTGGGGTGATGACGCCGACACGACCGCACGCGAACTACGCGCGGGCGGCTCGGCCAGCGGAGTCGCCGGAGGCACCGGCCCGCTGGTGTTCGCCTTCGCTGGCCAGGGCGTGGACTGCGCCGGCGCCGGGACCTCGTTGCTCGCACACCCGGCCTCGGCCGCCGTGCTGCACCGGCTGCTCGACCAGCACCGCCGTGACCGGGGCGTGGACCTGCTGCCCCCGCTGCTCGGCGAACCGCACGAGTGGACCACCGAGACCCTGCAACCGGCACTGCTCGCCGTGCAGCTGGCGCAGGTGGCGCTGCTCGCCGAACTGGGCGTGCGGCCGGACGCCGTGGTCGGGCACAGCGCGGGGGAGTACGCGGCCCTGGCCTGCGCCGCAGCGCTGTCCGAGCAGGACGCGATGCGCCTGGCCGCGGCACGCGGGGCCCTGATGCAGACCGCACCCGAGGGCGCCCTGCTGGCCGTGTTCGCCGACATCTGCGACCTGCCCGGGCTCTCGGTGGCCGTGCGCAACGGGCCCGGGCACATCGTGTTCGGGGGCCCTCCCGAGGCGGTGGCCGACGCGGAGGGACAGCTCGCCGCGCGAGGCGTGGAATGCCGTCGACTCGCCGCCGACCGCGCCTTCCACACTCCGATGGTCGACCCCCTCCTCGATGCCCTGGCCGATCGGGCAGCCGCGCTGGACTGGAAGCCCCTGGCGCTGCCCGTCTACTCCGGGACCGGCGCGGTGCTGACCGAGGGCACCGTGCCGGGCGCCGACCATGTCCGCACGCACACCCGATCCACTGCTGACTTCCACCGCTGCGTGGACGAACTGGTCACCGAAGGCCGCACCACCTTCATCGAACTGGGCCCGTCCGGCGTGCTGACGGCGCTGGGCAGGCAGTGGTCCGGCACGACCTGGCTCCCGCTACGCCGCCGGGGAGTGGACACCCTCACCCCCGGCCTGGCCGCTCTGTTCTGCCACGGCATCGAACTCGACTGGGCCGCCCTCGCCCCCGGCGGCCGGCGCGTCCCGCTGCCCACCTATCCATTCCAGCCGACGCGGCACTGGATCGACCCGGCGCCCGTCGCAGCCCCCGTCCCGGCCGCGGATTCCGGGCCCGCCGCGACGAGCGTCCCTGCCCCCGTCCCTGCCCCCGAGGAGAGCGCACCGGCCATGCCCACTGAGCAGATCGACGACCTGACCGAGCTGGTGCTCACCCGGGTGCGCGAGCTGACCGCGCACCACCTGGGCGCCAAGCTGGACCGCGTCACTCCGGACACGCAGTTCTTCGACCTCGGCGCGGACTCGCTGCTGATGATCAACTTGGTGCGCGAGCTGGAGGTCGCCTTCGGCGTGCGGGTGACTATGCGGGAGCTGTTCGAGGAGATGGACACCCCCGCCCGGCTCAGCGTGCTGGTCACCGAACGGATGTCCGCCACCACCCGTGCCGAGCTGGTCCCCGCGGCCGAGCCGGTTCCGGTAGCCCCGCCGGACTCCGCAGTCCAGCCGGACCCGGTCGCTCCGTCCGTCCAACCGGTCGCGGCGCCGCTCCAACCGGTCGCGGCGCCGCTCCCGGTCCTGAACCCCGAGCCACAGCCGACGATGGCGCTCAGCAGCGGGTATGAGGCCGTGGTCCGCGAGCAGTTGACCCTGATGGGCCGGTTCTCCGACATCATGTCCGAGCAGTTGGCCATGCTCTCCGGCAAGCCCGCCGCATCCCCATTCGCGCCGTCCCAAGCCTTGGCGCCCAGCGCCGCGCCGTCCCAAGCCTTGGCGCCCAGCGCCGCGCCGTCCCAAGCCGCGCCGTCCCAAGCCGCGCCGTCCCAAGCCGCGCCATCCCCGGCCTTGGCGTCCCCAGCCGCGCCGTCCCAAGCCGCGCCGTCCCAAGCCGCGCCATCCCCAGCCTTGGCGTCCCCAGCCGCGCCCGCGCCCCGCCGCGCACTGCCGAGGACCCCCGCCGCCGTGGCGAAGACCCCGGTGGTGGAGGCGGCGTCGACCGACGTCGGCCGGACGACCCCGGACTTCAGCCTGTACTTCTTCGGCGACTACCCAGAAGCCCCCCGGGGCGACAAGCCCGGTGGTGACAAGTACGCGGCGATCCTGTCCGCCGCCCGCTTCGCCGACCGCAGTGGCCTGCACGCGGTGTGGCTGCCGGAACGCCACTTCGCCTCCTTCGGTGGCGTGTTCCCCAACCCGTCGGTGCTCGCCGCGGCGATCGCTGCCCAGACCGACCGGGTCCGGCTGCACTCGGGCAGCGTGGTGCTGCCGCTGCACGATCCGATCCGGGTCGCCGAGGAGTGGTCCATGGTGGACAACCTCTCCGGTGGGCGGGTGTCGCTCGGCGTGGCCAGCGGCTGGCACGCACGGGACTTCGTGCTGGCGCCGCAGGTGTACGGAAAGCACCGGGAGGCCATGTACGAGAACGTGGAGACGATCCGCGCGCTGTGGCGGGGCGAGCCGGTGACCAGGACGGCAGGCAACGGCGAGCAGGTCGAGGTCAAGCTGTACCCGAGGCCGATCCAGTCCGAGCTCGACTTCTACACCGCGATCGTCGGCAATCCCGACAGTTACCGGCAGGCCGCGCGCGGCGGGTTCGGCGTCATCACCAATCTGATGTCGCAGGGCGTGGACCAGCTGGGGGAGAACATCGCCCTCTACCGGCGCACCCGGGCCGAAGCAGGCCTCGACCCGGACGGTGGACGGGTCGTGTTGCTGCTGCACACCTACCTGGGCGATGACACCGAGCACATGCGGGCGGAGGCGTTCGGCCCGTTCTGCGACTACCTGCGCTCGTCGCTGTCCCTGTTCGGGCAGGTGACCAACAGCCTCGGCTTCTCCATCGACCTGGAGAACACCGACCCGGAGGACCTGGAGTACCTGCTGTCCAAAGCGTACGAGCGCTACTGCGCCGACCGCGCCTTGATCGGCACCCCGGACGACGCCGAGCCGATCGTGGGCAGGCTCGCCGCCCTCGGCGTGGACGAGGTGGCGTGCTTCATCGACTTCGGCGTCCCGTCCGGGCGGGTCACCGCCGGGCTGCCCCACATCGACAGGCTGCGCTCCCGGTTCACCGACGACCGGTCCACCGACGGCCGGTCCACCGACGACCGGTCCACTGACGACCGGTCCACCGACGACCGGTCCACCGACGGCCGGCTCGACGTCCGCGACGCCAGCCTCACCGAGCAGCAGATCTGGTACGCCGACCAGGCGTTCCCCGGCCGCCCCAACTACACCGAGTCCCTGGTCGTAGCGCTGGAAGGCGACCTCGACGTGGCGGCCTTGCGGGCGGCGCTGAGCGCGGTCGCCACCCGCCACGACGGCCTGCGCTCGACCTTCCACGACATCGACGGCGTGCTGAAGCGGGTCGTCGCCGCCCCGTCCGAACTGGCGCTGCCCGTGCGTGAAGAGCCGGGAGCCGATGTCGAGGAGGCCGCCCGTCGGGTGATGGCGCACGAGACCGCCACCCCGTTCGACCTGGCCGCCGGTCCGCTGTTCGCGCCCTACCTGGTCCGCCTGGACGAGCAGCGGCACCTGCTGGTGCTGCGGATGCACCACCTGGTGACCGACACCGTGTCCGCGATGATCATGACCGAGGAGATCTCCGCGAGCTACCGGGCCGCCGTCACCGGCGTCGAGGTAGCCCTTCCGGCCGTCGACCCGCTGCCCTCGCCGCAGCCGGCCTCGGCGGAATCGCTGGCGTACTGGACCGCGCTGCTGGCGGGTGCGCCACGGGAGCTGGAGCTGCCCTATGACCACCCGCGCCCTTCCGAGCCGTCCGGTCGGGGCGCATCCGTCGGGGCAGAACTGGACGCCGAGCTGATGGCCGCGTTGCGGGCAGTCGCCCGTGAGCACCGGGTCACGCCGTTCACCGCGCTGCTGGCGGGGTGGGCTCTGACGCTGCGGGCGTTGAGCGGCGAGTCGGACCTGGTGGTCGGCAGCCCGTTCGCGCACCGGCTTGCGGGGACCGAGCGAGCCGTCGGGTTCTTCGTGCACACGCTGCCGTTGCGGATCACGATCGATGACAAGGCATCGTTCATCGACGTGCTGAAGCTGGTGCGCGAGCAACTGCTCGGCGCCCAGGAACACCAGGACGCCCCGCTACCAGAGATCGTGCGCGCCCTGGGCGGCAATCGGGACCCGCAGCGCAACCCGCTGTTCGACACCGTGGTGGTCTATGACAACGAGGCCACCTTCGAACTCGACCTTCCCGGCATGCGCGCCACCCTCCTCGACGTCCTGCCCGACCGCGCCCCGATAGACCTGGTCCTGTTCCTGATCAATCTCGGCGACACCGTCCGCTGCCGGCTGAACCACGCCCTCGACCTGTTCGAGCCGGACACCGCCCGCCACCTGCTGCAGACCTACAACCAGGTCCTCTGCGCTGTCGTGGCCGACCCGCACCGCCCCCTCAGCGACCTGGACCAGCTCGATCCGCACCCCGGGGTCCCGCCCGAAGCCTGGACCACGGGCGGGCCGGCGCCCGACAGCCCCACGCTCCTGCACCACGGCGTCCTCGATCACCGGTCCGACGCTCCCGCAGTCGTCGACGGCGGCGAGGTGACCACCAGCGCCCAGCTGAGAGACCGCGCCGCCGCCGTGGCCGGAGCCATCGCCGAACTCGAGGTGCCTGCCGGAACCCCGGTCGCCGTCCTGCTGCCCCGCGGTGTGGACGCGGTGGCGGCGATGCTCGGCGTGCTCGCCGCCGGGCTGCCGTACCTGCCGCTGGACCCCGAGCAGCCCGCTGCCCGCCTCGGGCACATGGTCCGCAAGGCCGGCGCCGCCGCCGTGATCACCACTGCCGGCGCCGAGGTTCCCGGCGACCTCCCGCCCATCCTCATGGACCGGCTCGCCGACAGGGCTAGCCACACTGTGATCAGCGGCCACCCCCTCACCCCGGACGACCTGGCCTACGTCCTGTTCACCTCCGGCTCCACCGGCGAACCCAAGGGCGTGCTGGTCGAGCACCGCTCCATCTCCAACACCGTCGGCTGGCACACCCGCGACCTGGGCGTGACCGCCGCCGACCGGCTCTCGTGGTTCTGCAGCCCCGGGTTCGACGCCTCCGTGATCGAGGTCTGGGCCGCTCTGCGCGCCGGCGCGTCCCTGCACATCATCCCGCCCAGCCTCCGCTACGACCCGGCCGGGCTGCGTGGCTGGCTGATCGACACCGGCATCACCATCGCCTTCGTCCCCACCCCGATGGGCGAGCAGCTGCTCGCCCAGCCCTGGCCCACCGACGGCTCGGTCGCCCTGCGGCACCTGGTCGTCGGCGGTGACGCCCTGCACCGCAGGCCACCGGCCGGGGCGCCGTTCCAGCTGTGGAACGCCTACGGCCCCACCGAGGCGGCTGTGGTGTCCACCTGGGCGGAGGTCACGGCGGACGGCGACGGTCCGCCCCCGATCGGCCGGCCGGTGCCGGGCACCTGGGTGCGGGTGGTGGATGAAGCGGGCCGTCAGGTGAAGGTGGGCGAGCCGGGTGAGCTGCTGATCGGTGGGGTCCAGCTGGCCCGCGGCTACGCCGAGCCGACCCCCGACCAGGCCGCCCGGTTCACGGGCGCCGGCGAGGACCGCTGCTATCGCACCGGCGATGTGGTGCGCTGGAGCGCCGACGGTGAGCTGGAGTTCCTGCACCGCAGCGACCAGCAGGTGCAGATCCGCGGCTTCCGCGTCGAACCCCGCGAGGCCGAGCACCAGCTCGCCACCCTCCTCGGCGTGCGCGAAGGAGCGATCCGCGCCTGGACCGACCCCGAGGGCACGGTGCGGCTGGCCGCCTACGTGGTCACCGCGCCCGGAGTGACTGTCGCCGACCTGCGCGCGGAGTTGGCGACCCGGCTACCCGAGTACATGATCCCCGCGACCTGGGAGGTGCTTGACGCGCTGCCGCTGACCCCCAACGGCAAGCTCGATCGGGACGCCCTGCCCGAACCGGCGCTCGGCACGTCCCGGCCGCCGGCGGCGGGCCGGCGCGGCGGGGTCGAGCAGCGGCTCGCCGCGGTGTGGATGGCTGAGCTCGGCGTGGACGCGGTGCCGCCGGATGCCACGTTCTTCGAATTGGGCGGTCACTCGCTGACCGCGATCCGGCTGGTGAACCGGATCCGCGACGAGTTGGGGGTGCGGCTGGACGTGGTGGACTTCCTGCGCAGGCCGACCGTGCGCGGCCTGGCGGGCTTGCTGGCCCCGCAACTGGACCCGCAACCGGAGGTGCAGCCGGACCCGCAGCCGGAGGTGCAGCCGGACCCGCAGCCGGAGGTGGTCGAGGTGGAGGCCAGCGCCCCGGCGAGTTGCGCCCAGCGGCACCGCTACGCCGTGACCATGGCCAACGACAACCCGAGCGTGCTGACGATCGCGACCCGCTTCGCCCTGCACGGCGAGCTGGACGTGCCTGCTCTGCATCGCGCGCTGACCGCGCTGATGGTCAGGCATCCGGCCCTTCGCACCCGGATCCGCGAGGTTGACGGCGTGCTGCGCCAGCAGGTGATGATCGCGGGCGAGGCCCCGCTGAAGATCGTCGACGCCGCCGAGGGCGACCTGGAGGCGCTGGTGCTGGCTACGGCCGGGGACGCCGCGGACATCACCGCCGCGGGTACCTTCCGGGCGACGCTGTTCACCCTCGCCGACTGCCGTGCGGACCTCCTGCTCACCGTCCACCACGCCGTCAGCGACGGCTGGTCCATGGGCATCCTCATCCGCGATCTGGGTGAGCTGTACCGGGCGGAGGTCACCGGCGAAGCCCCTGATCTCCCGGAGCTGACCGCCACCTGCATCGACTTCACAGACTGGGAGTCGACCCACCTCGACGACCCCGCCACCCGGACCGCCGTCCAGGAATGGGCCGACCAGGTCACCGCTCTCGGCGCCCGGCCCCTGCTCTTTCCCGCCGACCGTCCCCGCACCGAGTCGCTCTCCGGAAACGGGGCCGTCCACACCACCACCCTCGCGCCGGAGTTGGTCACTGCGATCGACGCCGTCGCGGCCCGCGAAGGAGCCACGACCTTCGCCGTCCTCATCGCCGCCTTCGCCGCCCTGGGCCACGAGGTCACCGGCGCCCCGGCCGGCGCCTTTCTGTGCACGGTGGCCAACCGCCCCGAATCCCGCTTCGAGAACGCCGTCGGGTGCTTCACCCACTCCTCGTGGGTCGTGGTTCCGGTCGCCGGAGCGCTCACCTTCACCGGCCTGGTCGCCGCCGCCCGCGACGCGGTCTGGCAACGCCTGGCGCTGCAGTCCGTTCCGGCGTCGGTCCTTAACGACGTCGCCGGCGGCCACTTCTCAGGTAACCCGCCCAAAGTCCAGTTAGGGCTCTACAACAACCCGTTCCCCGACCTCACCCTTCCCGGCATCGCTCCCGCTCCGCCCATCGATGTCGAGCTCCCGGTGGCCCGGGGCGAGCTGACCTACTTCGTCACCGTCGACCCGGAGGGTGGCCTGGCCCTCGCCCTGGAATACGCCACCGACCTCTTCGACCCGGACACCGTCGCCACCTGGGCAAACCGCTTCACCGAGATCCTCACCGCCGGTGTCACCGATCCGGACAGCAAGCCGTGGCACACCGCAAGGTAGCCGCTTTCATCCAGAGATGAGCAGCCGCACTCCGGCCCGGGTCGCCGCATCGGCAAGCCGGTGATCAAGCGTGGCCAGCGGAGCGCCGGTGCGTTCGGCCAGCACCAGATAGGCCGCGTCGTAGGAGCTCAATTCGTGATGCCGGCCGGCAGCCACCACATCGGCCAGGTCGGTGGGGGCGTCGACGACGTGAATGGGCAGTTGCTGGAGCAGGTCTGAGAACCGGCTCGCTTGAGCCTCAGTGAGGCGCTTCCGGCGCTGGGCCACCAGCAGAACGTTGGCGATCTCGAGTGGCCAGATCGCCGGAACGACCGCCTCGTCCTCGCTGAAGTGGTCGAGGACCGACTCGGCGCCGGGCGTCGCCTCGTCGGCGAAGCACCACGCCAGGGTGACGCTGGCATCGATGACGAACACGGCTCAGCGCCGGCCTTCGTCGATCATGTCGCGGACCGAGTCCTCACCGGGTGGACTCCAGCGCGAGCCGTCCGCAGCGCGGCAATGGTCGACTCCGGAGAGGCTGAACGCGGGCTCACCGGCACCAGCCGCGCTACCGGCCGGCCGTGCTTGGTGATGGTCCTAGCTTCGGCTGCACTGTAGAGGGACTGCGTTGCCGACGGTGGGCCTAGAGCCCCAGTCTGGACCACAGGTCGGCAAGGTCTTGGTGACGTTCGACCACTGAACATCAGACACCGTCGTCCTGTCGGGCGAACTTCACCTCCGAAGGTGTCAGACGTCTGTTGAATATTCGACGCATCACTTCCCGATTCGCCGTCCCAGGGCGGCGACCGCACAGGAGGACCAATGAAGTCACGCATCGAAGGTGAGTGGACCGGCTGGGACGGGAGCACCATCGTCAAGTTGGTCAACGGCTCAGTTTGGGAGCAGGCCGAGTACTACTACAGGTACCAGTACAAGTACCGGCCAGAGGTCATCATCGAGGGGCATCGAATGCATGTCGACGGCATGCCAAAGGCGATCCGGGTACGCCGTCTCAGCTAGGTGTCGACCGCCAGCAGAAAGTTCAGCAGGTCAAGAATGGCTTTGGCAGCGATCAGCGGGGTCACCGTGCTGCCGGTTCGAGGCTCAGGTCTGGCTTCTGTCATGTCTGGCACGCATCGGGTGTCGCCGCCGAACTGGGATGCGCACGCGATAGGCGCTTCACGTCATCAATTCCTTGCGCCGTTCGCTGGGTGAGCCGGACGCGCATTTAGCGACGGCTATCGCGCGGAACGGCCGCAAGTCAAGCTGGTGGAGTGCGGTCTGTAACTCGCCAGGTTCGAAGAGTTGCCTCAACTCTTGCAGATGTGCCCCCGGCAGGATTCGAACCTGCGACGCCCGGCTTAGGAGTCCGGCGCTCTATCCCCTGAGCTACGAGGGCAGGACCGGTCCGAACTCTGGGACTGCACGTCAGGCCAGCTTCGGTCAGGTCTTCCTGCCGGATCTCAGGCTGATGGGGCCCTTGATCCGTCAGCCATCATCCCACGCCGGTCAGCCGTCCCAGCGGTGAGGCATGACTGGCGGCAATCGGCAGATGGCCGGCCCCTACCAGGCGGCGGGGGCGTAGTCCTTGAGAAAGACGCCGCAGAGGTCCTCGCCGAGCTCGCCGCGCACGATCGGGTCATAGACCCGGGCGGCGCCGTCGACGAGGTCCAGCGGCGCGTGGAAGCCCTCGTCGGCCAGCCGCATCTTGGTCGGATGCGGCCGCTCGTCGGTGATCCAGCCGGTGTCGACGCTGGTCATCAGGATGCCGTCACTGAGCATCTCCTTGGCCGAGGTCCGGGTCAGCATGTTCAGCGCGGCCTTGGCCATGTTGGTGTGCGGATGGCCGGGGCCCTTGTAGCCGCGGGCGAACTGGCCTTCCATGGCCGAGACGTTGACGACGTACTTGCGCCGGGCGGCGGCCGCGGCCATCGCCGGGCGCAGCCGGCTGACCAGCAGGAACGGCGCGGTCATGTTGCACAGCTGCACCTCGAGCAGCTCCAGCGGGTCGACCTCGTGCACCCGCTGGGTCCAGCTGTTCACCGAGTGCAGGTCAGGCACCAGGCCGCCGGCGTCGATCGCGGTGCGCGCGGCGATCTTCTCGGACGACGCCGAGCCCGCGATCAGAGCCAGGGACGTCACGTCAGCGCCCGTCAGCTCGCCGCCTATCAGGTGCGCCACCGGGTGCTGGGCCAGCGACCCGGCCAGCGCGGCCGGGTGGGCGTCGCTGGCATGGTCGAAGCTCACCAGCTCCGGCAGCGGCCCGGCCGGCAACGGCCCGGACTCCGCCTCGGCCAGCGGGGCGTACGAGCCGGGGGAGCGCCGGACGGTCTGGGCGGCGTTGTTGATAAGGATGTCCAGCGGTCCCTGCTCGATCACCGAGTCGGCCAGCGCGATCACCTGCGCCGGGTCGCGCAGGTCGATGCCGACGATCCGCAGCCGGTGCAGCCAGTCGGCGCTGTCGTCCATCGCGGTGAACCGGCGCACCGCGTCGCTGGGGAACCGGGTGGTGATGGTGGTGTGCGCGCCGTCGCGCAGCAGCCGCAGCGCGATGTACATGCCGATCTTGGCGCGGCCGCCGGTGAGCAGCGCCCGCCGGCCGGACAGGTCGGTGCGGGCCTCGCGCCGGGTCCGGTTCAACGCCGCGCAGGACGGGCACAGCTGGTGGTAGAAGGCGTCCACCTGCTGGTACTTGGTCTTGCAGATGTAGCAGGCGCGCGGGGTGATCAGCAGGCCCGCCGAGGCGCCGGCCACGGTGGACACCAGCGCGATGCCCTGGGTCTCGTCGTCGATCCGGTTCGGCGAGCCGGTGGCGGTCGCCCCGATCACCGCCCGGTCAGCGGTGGCGATGGCATCGCGCTTCTCGGCGCGGCGGTGCTTCTTGACCGACTTGAACATCTGCGCCGTCGCCCGCCGGACCGCGACGTGGTCGGGGTGGTCCTGCGGCACCTGGTGCAGTTCGTCGAGCACTGCCAGGCAGACCGCCAGCCGGTCCGGGTCGATGCCGGTGCGCTGGTCCGGAGCGAGATCGGTGTGGTGGTCCGGAGCGTCGATGCCGGTGTGGTGGTCCGGAGCGTCGATGCCGGTGCGCTGCGGGTGCTCGGTCGCCGTCATTCGGGGTGCCGCTCCGCCTCTGCTTGGCTTTATCGGGCCGAACGCGGCCCGGGCCAGTTTACGGCTCGCTGGGCCGCCCAGCGACGCGGCGGCGTTCCTGGGGCCAGCCGGATGAGGCGATGGTGACGTGGTCCGGGGGTGACCCGGTAGCGCAGCTCGTAGGTGCTCGGGTCAGCAATGTCCTTTCATCCGCGAGCTATCCGGTGACCAAGGGTGCTGGCACTACCTCGTGGTGGGCCTCGATCGAATCCCAGAAGCCGTTCCGGACGGCCTTGCGCTCGCTCTCCTCATCGACGTTGACGGCGCGCAGCTTGGCGTAGCGCATCAGGTCCTGGTCCATTCGCCGCGGCACCTGGGGCCGTCTGGAGTCTTTCAGAAGGCGAGAGATCACCTCCGGGTCCGCCCGCTCGATCCAGCGGCTGCCGTAGCGCGCTCCGGACTGGGTGGCATCGAGTTCTTCGAGGCGGTCTAGATGAAGTTCGCTGTTGTACTCAGAGGGGCTGGACAGCTGCCGCAGCAGTGGCGGCCCGATTCGCGCGGGCTCGGCCAGCGGGGCGGCTGAGCTGACGACATGGTCATCGTCAGGGGCGCCGGAGTCCGTCGCCTCGGCCGCCTGGGGTGGGCCGGCCGTCGCCGTCTCGGGCAGGTAGCCATCGACCGGCGTGGTCAACCCGCCCTGACCGATCGGCTGGGCGGGTTCGGCGGCGTGTTCGACATCGGGCTGCACGCGCCTCTTGATGAACGGGGAGAAGTCATCGAGTTCGAGAGTCAGGCGTCGGTCCGCGAGCGCGATGAGCTCCTCGCTCTGGCTGAACATGCGGTTCTCGGAGGCGACCCCCCACAGGTGGATGGCGAGTCCGAAGTCCGACGCTTCACGAAAACCCGGCACCAGGTCGCCATCGCCTGCCACCAGCACGAGCGTCTTGACCGTGTCGCGGTAGGCCGCCCGCATGGCGTCCCGCACGATCAGCGAGTCGACTGCCTTCTGCCGGATCTGCCCGTCGTTCAGTCTCACCGACCAACCCAACTGCACCTGCACCCCGGGCACGGCCGCGAGCGCGCGATGCTCGGGCCGAGGTCGGGAATCGCGGGCGGGGTCGTACCAGATCTGCCGTAGCAACTTCGTGCCGGTCTCCTCCTCGGCCAGGTCCGCGAGAGCTTCGGCAATGGCGGCGTAGTCGACTGCCACTTCCGAGCGGTCCTTCTGGCCGGCATGGATCACCAATGACTGGATGAGAAACCCTGCGTCAACCATCAGTATGGCGTCGGTCATACCCCGATTGTGCCGCTGCCAGGTCGGGGTGACCATGGCCGTCGGGGTGGGCGGCTGACCGGGCGCGGCATTTCGGCGACCGCGGGACTGGCGACCGCGGGACTGGCGACCGCGGCGTGGCCGGCGCGGATAGGCTGGCGGGGTGGAACTGACCCATGTCGACGCCAGCGGCACTGCCCGGATGGTGGACGTCTCGGCCAAGCAGGTCAGCGTGCGGGAAGCCACCGCCTCGGGGGTGTTCCGGACCACGGCCGAGGTGATCGATCTGCTGCGAGCCGACGGCCTGCCCAAGGGTGACGCGCTCGCGGTGGCCCGGATCGCCGGGATCGCCGCGGCCAAGCGGACCCCGGAGCTGATCCCGCTGTGCCATCCGGTGGCGATCCACGGCGTGACGGTGGACCTGGACCTGGACGCCGACCGGGTCCGGATCACCGCCACGGTGCGCACCGCCGATCGCACCGGGGTCGAGATGGAGGCGCTGACCTCGGTGGTCACGGCTGGTTTGGCCTTGTACGACATGGTGAAGGCTGTCGACCGCGCGGCGGTGCTGACCGACATCAGGCTGGAGCACAAGGCCGGCGGCCGGCGCGGCGATTGGGACCGGAACTCGCCATGACCGCATCCATCGGGGCGGCGGTGATCACCTGCTCCAACCGGTCCGCCGCCGGGGACCGCCCGGACGACTCCGGCCGGCTGCTGGCCGAGACGTTGCGGGACTGGGGCTATGACGTGCTGGCCAAACTGGTGGTGCCCGATGACGTCGCCCTGATCCAGAAGGCGTTGCGCCAGGTGCTGGCCGACGGCGCCCGGCTGGTGCTGACCACCGGCGGAACCGGCTTGAGTCCCACCGATGTCACGCCGGAAGCGGTCGGGCCGATGATCGAGCGCGACATCCCGGGAATCGCTGAGCGGATCCGGGCGGCGAATGTCGAGCAGGTGCCCACCGCCGTGCTCTCGCGCGGGGTGGCCGGCCTGATCGGGGACGCGCTGGTGGTGACGCTGCCGGGCTCGCCCGGCGGGGTGCGGGACGGGTTGGCGGTGCTGCAGCCGCTGGTGGGCCACCTGCTGGATCAGGCGTCCGGTGGCGACCACCGACCGGGAGGCGGGGTATGAAGGTCCGGATCGCCGAGGTCACCGAGTCCCCGCTCGACGTGAACGCCCATGCGGCTGCCACCCGGGACGCCGCGGCCGGCGCTGACGTCAGTTTCTGCGGGGTGGTCCGCGATCACGACCACGGCCGGACGGTGCTGGAGCTGGAGTACACCTCGCATCCGAGTGCCGCGGGCATCCTGCGCCAGGTCGCGGAAGAGATCGCCGCTGACCCGGCGGTGCTCGCGGTGGCGGTCAGCCACCGGATCGGCGTGCTGAAGATCGGCGACGTGGCGCTGGCCGCCTCGGTGACGGCCGCGCACCGCAAGCAGGCCTTCGACAGCTGCCAGCGGCTGGTGGACGAGGTGAAGGCCCGGCTGCCGATCTGGAAGCGCCAGGTCTTCGCCGACGGCACCGACGAATGGGTCAACTGCCCCTGACCGGATAGGTCGACTGCCCTTGAATAGGTCGACTGCCTCTGAACCGTAGCCGCGCTACTTGGGGCTCAACCGCCGGCGAACGGCGGCAGGATGTCGACCACCGTCCCGGCGGCCAGCGGCTGGTCGTCGCGGCTCGGACGGACCTCATCGACCAGCACCGAGCTGGCCGCGACCACCTCCGCCAGCCCCGGTCGAGCCTGCAGCTGGCTCAACAACTCGGCGAGGGTGCCGGCGGACAGCACTTCTGATGCCAGGCCAGCCGCCCGGCGGGCTCCTGCCCAGTACCGGACGGTGACCTGGGATGGCATCAGATCCTCGGCTTGTCCTCAGGGGTCTCGTCGAGGGGCGACGGCGTGTCGATGACCGGGTCGGGGTCATAGACCGAGCCCGCCGGCGGCGTCGGGGTGATCACCGGCTCGGCGGGGATCACTACCGGGGACACCGGCTCGCTGAGAACCGTGTCAGGTCCGCCGAGGTTGGTCGTCGGGCTGGTGCCAGCGGCGCCGGCGGTGCCGGTGCCGGCTGATTTGTCGCCGACCTTCTGGGCGGTCTGCTGAACGGCGCCCTGCACCTTGTCGATCTTCTCGGTGTAGCGGCCCTTGGTGGCCTTGTCGATGCTGCCGGCTGCCTTGCCGACGCCCTGGGACACTGCCGGAGCCGCCTTGCTGGCCAGCTCAGTGGCCTTCTCCTTGGCCTGTCCAGCCATCGGGCCGGCCTTCTCCTTGGCCTGCTGGGCCATCGGGCCGGCCTTCTCCTTCGCCTGGTCCGCCATCTTCTTCAACTTGTCCAACATGGATTTGGCCTCCTCGTGATGTTCAGAACAGAACGGGCACACTGGTGGGGTGGCCGAGTCGAAGCACAGTCAGCAACCCCCCGAGTCCTCTGACAGCGAAACACTTCAGGCTCCATCATTGCCTTCGGCAACCCCCGCCCGCCAGCCGGGGGAGGATCTGGCGCCCCAGCGCTCCACCGACGAGCGTGATCTCGGCTGGGGTGACGGGCCCGCTGAGTACGGCGATGACTGGTACCTGGCCGAGCGGCCGCCGCACCACGACTGAACCGCCACCGTGCCGGGTCCTTCACCGCCGCGCCGGCGCCTGAACCGCCGCGCCGGCGTCTGAACCACCGCCGCTGCGCCGGGTCTGTCAGAGCTGGGGATGCAGCGGCGTCGGCCCCGCGGTGCCGTCGGACGGCCGGGCGCCTAGCGCGTCCCGGATCTCGCGCAGCAGCAAGGTGGCTTCGGGGACCGCCTCCGGCTCTGGGGTCAGCCCGCTGGCCCGACGCTGCTGGATCCTGGCCATCGGCACCACGAACACGAAGTACACGACGGCCGCGGTCAGCACGAACACGATGATCGAGGTGATGATCGTCGAGAAGTCGATGGTGGTCTTGTCCGCGAGCTCCCCACCCCTGATGGCGAAGCTGAGCCCGTTCACCGACACGCCGGGCAGCGCGTTGAGGATCGGCGTGACGATCGACGAGACCATGGTGTCCACCACCTTGGCGAAGGCGGTGCCGATCACCACGGCGATCGCCAGATCGACGATATTGCCCCGCATCACGAAGTCGCGGAATCCTTTGAGCATGCCCACCCCTCTCATGGGAAGCCGGAGCACGCTCGGCGTTCGATGCGGCGCGCGGCCTCATGACGGCGGCACCAGGCTAGCGAGGAATTGCCCCGCCGGACGGCCGGCGAACCGGGCCGCGGTGGCACGGTCCGCGGCGATCACCAGGCTCGAGCCGCCGCTGCCGCTGGCCGGATCAGCCGGGGGCGGCACGACGGCAAGCACCCTGAGACCGGCGCCGACCCGGTGGCCGCCGCCCGGCGACGGGCTGCCCGAGATCAAGGCGTCGGCGCTTGCGGCGTACAGGTCGATCAGGGCGCCGGCCTGCAGGATGGCCGCCTGGTCACTGCCGGCCAGGCTGATCGTCAGGGCCACCTGACCGGGCGCCAGGGCCGCCGAGATGCCGGTGTCCAGCAACCGGGTGGCAGTGAGTGGCTCGCCGCGGCTCATGGCGGCGCCCACGGTGTGCCCGACCGCGTCGGAGAGCCGGCCGACCGCGGCAGCCGGCACGATGGCAGCCGGCCAGAGCACCGCCGCCAGGTCGGTGACTGCCAGCACCGTGCCGGGCGGCAAGGGCTTGGTAGTCACGAGCACGGGTGACCGGGGCTGCGGGGCGGGCACGGCGCGCGAGGACAGCGCGGACAGCACGGCCAGCACCAGGCAGAGGGCGGCGGCGACCCGGCGGGGCCAGCCCGCCAGGACCTGCAGGAGTCCGGCTAGGCGGAGCCGGGATAGGACGAGGACCATGACCCGAGCGTGGACCGGCGGGCCGGCCCGGGACACCGGCGATGGTCAATCTGTGGACAACCGCGCCGCCGTCCACAGCCGGCGAGGACCCAGCTGGACGGCTCAGGGGCGGGCGTGCTCAGCTTGCGACGGTGGCGGCCGGCTTGGCGGACTCGGCTTTGCTCTTGGCGGACGACTCGCCCGAACCCTTGCCGGCACTCGGGGAGTCGGCCGACTTGGCCGAGCCTGAACCGGTGTCGCTCTTGGCCGCCTCGCTCTTGCCGTCCTTGCTCTCGGCGCCGTTCTTGGCAGCCGCGCCGTCGGAGTCGGACTTGGCGTTGGCGCCGTTCTTGGCGTCCCGGCTGTCGTTGCGGTAGAAACCGGACCCCTTGAACACCACGCCCACCGAGCCGTACACCTTGCGCACCCGCTCGCTGCAGTCCGGGCACTGGCTGACGGCGGGATCGGTGAAGCTCTGAACCCGCTCGAAACGCAGTCCGCACTGGTCGCTGGTACAGGCGTATTGGTACGTCGGCATGGGTGTTGGAGCTCCTTCACGTGGCGCGGGTTCCAGCGGACTTAGCACTCTCGTCCGGTGACTGCCAACAATGGTGCGTCATGGATCATTCCGCCGTCCACTCGGGTCCTGCGTCCGAGCGCTCAGCGGGCAGCCAGGTCGAGCCAGCCGTCCGGGGTCACGACCGAGCTGACCGGCAGATCCCAGCTCTCGACGGGGACCTCGGGCAGCACTTCCTCGCGATAGAGCAGTGCGGCCACCGGCGTGCCGGCCGGCAGCCTGGCGAGCGCCCGATCGTAGGAGCCGCCGCCGCGGCCGAGGCGGTGACCGGCGGGATCGACGGCGAACGCCGGGACCAGCACCAGCGCCGCGGCGGCGATCGCGTCCAAGCCGAGCCGGGGTCCGGGCTCGCCGGTCGGGCTCCAGCCGGTCCAGTCCAGGTCCCGATCGGCCAGCGTGACCGGCACGATCACCCGGTGGCCCTCGCCGGTGAGCGCGGCGAGCAGCTCGGTCGAGCCCGGCTCGGTGCGCAGCGGCTCGTACGCCGCGATCAGGCTGCCCGGCCGCACCCGCCCGCCCCGGCAGCCCGCCAGCACATGCGCGCGGATCGCGGCCCGGTCTTCAAGGCGCTGCCGCTCGCTCCGCGCCGCCCGCGCCGCCGCGACGATCGAGCGCAGCGCGGTTTTGTCAGTCACCTGACTAGTCTCGCTGTATGAGTTCCGACGCGCAGTCCCGACCCGCCACCTCGACCGGGCGGCGTGCCCGCAAGGCCGTCATCCCCGCGGCGGGACTGGGCACCCGGTTCGCTCCGGCGACCAAGGTGGTGCCCAAGGAGCTGTTGCCGGTGGTGGACGTGCCGGCCCTGGAGTACATCGTCGCCGAGGCCGCCCGCGAGGGCCTGGCCGACGTCCTGATCATCACCGGCCGGGGCAAGTCGGCCATCGAGGACCATTTCGACGCCGCTCCGGAGATCGAGGAGGCCCTGGAGCGCAAGGGTGACAAGCAGCGGCTCTCGCGCATCCGCCGGTCGACCGAGCTGGCCCGGATGCACTACACCCGCCAGCGCGAGGCTCGCGGCCTGGGCGACGCGGTGTCCTACGCCGAGGCGTTCACGGGCGATGAGTCGTTCGCGGTGCTGCTGGGCGATGACATCATCGACGAACGGGACGTGCTGCTGGCCCGGATGCTGGACCTGCAGGCCGAGACCGGTGGCATCGTGGTCGGGCTGATCGAGGTCGAGGGCCGGTTCATCTCGCTGTACGGCAGCATCAAACCGGCCGGTGAGCTCGTCGACGGCGTGATCGAGATCGAGACGCTGATCGAGAAGCCGAAGCCGGAGGAGGCGCTGTCCAACCTGGCCGTGATCGGGCGCTATGTGCTGCCGCCGGGGATCTTCGACGCGCTGCGCCGCACCGAACTGGGCGCGCGTGGCGAGCTGGAGCTGACCGATGCGATGCGGGTGCTGGGGCAGGATGGGGTTCCGATACACGGAGTCGTGTTCTCCGGGCGCCGCTATGACACCGGTGACCGGCAGGACTACCTGCGCGCGGTGGTGCGGCTGGCGTGTGAACATCCGGAGCTGGGCGCGGACTTCTCCGGCTGGTTGGCAGAATTCGTCCGCACCCTGGAGTAGCCGGCCCCGCCCGCCGCCCGAGCCGTAGGAGCGCACCGAAGTGAGCGACAGCAGCAGCGATTGGCCGACCGACACCATTCCGGTGGTGCCGGCCGACGATCCCGACGCCGGCCGGCAGCCCTCACAGCCCGGCAGCTCCGCACGGCCCGCCCCGCCCGTCCTGCGCCCGGTCGCCGAGCAGTTGGAGAAGGTGCTGGCGACCATCGGCTCGATCGACCCGATCCAGCTGGCGCTGCTGGACGCCCAGGGGCTGCTGCTGGCCGAGGAGGTGGTCGCCGACGCCCCGCTGCCCGGCTTCGACAACGCCGCGATGGACGGCTACGCGGTCCGGGCGGTGGACCTGCGGCAGGCCAGTGAGGCCGAGCCGATCTCGTTGCCGGTGGTCGGTGACGTGCTGGCCGGCGCCCGGTCGGTGTCCGGAATGGGGCCGGGACTGTGCATGCGGATCATGACCGGCGCGCCGATCCCGCCCGGCGCCGACGCCGTCATCCCGCTCGAGCACACCGACCGCGGGGTGGCCCGGGTGCAGATCCACCGGCCGGTGCGCAGCGGTGAGTGCGTCCGGCGGGCCGGTGAGGACCTGGCCGCCGGCGCGCTGGCGCTGGCGCCCGGGGCGACCCTGGGCCCGCAGCAGATCGCGCTGCTGGCCGCCGTGGGGCACGACCGGGTGATGGTGCAGCCGCGGCCCCGGGTAGTGGTGATCTCGACCGGTTCCGAGCTGGTCGACGTCGGCAAGCAGGCCGGGTTCGGCGAGGTGTCGGACTCCAACTCCTACATGCTGGCGGCCGCGGCCCGCGACGCCGGCGCCGACGCCTACCGGGTCGGCATCATCCCCGACGACCATGCCCGGCTGCTCGACGTGCTGGACTCCCAGCTGCTGCGCGCCGACCTGATCATCACCTCGGGCGGGGTGAGCATGGGCGCCTTCGACATCGTCAAGGAGGCGCTGAGCCAGATCGGCACGGTCGAGTTCACCAACATCGCCATGCAGCCGGGCTCACCCCAGGGCTTCGGCACACTGGGACGGGAGCGCACGCCGATCTTCTGCCTGCCGGGCAACCCGGTGTCCTCGCTGGTGTCCTTCGAGGTGTTCGTCCGTCCCGCCATCCGCAAGTTGCTGGGCAAGCGCAACGTGCACCGGCAGAGCATCCAGGCGATGGCTCTGGAGCGGATGGACAGCCCCGAGGGCAAGCGGCAGTTCCGCCGGGGCTTGCTGCACCGCGAGCCGGACGGCCGGTACTCGGTGTCGCTGGTCGGCGGCAACGGATCGCATCTGGTCGCGGCGATGGCCGCTTCGAACTGCCTGGTGGTCATCGACGAGGACGTGACCGAGGTGGTTCCGGGTTCGAGGGTGACAGTCCAGCCGCTGATGCTCGCCCAGCGCTGAGATGTCGCAGCTGCACCCGGGCTGGCCGGCCGTGCTGGTGGCCGGCCCGGTGACGCTGCGGCCGTTGCGCCGCCGCGACGCCGGCGCCTGGAGCCGCAGCCGGATGGCCAATGTCGAATGGCTGGCGAGGTGGGAGCCGACCTCAAGCCAGTCCTGGCAGAGCCGCAACTCGGTCACCGAGTACCACCGGACGCTGTCGCGGCTGCGCTCGGCGGCCAGGCTCGGCACCATGCTGCCGTTCGCGATCGTCTACGGCGACCGGCTGGTCGGCCAGCTGAACGTGTCCAACGTGGTGCGCGGGGCGCTCCGGTCCTGCAGCGTGGGCTACTGGATCGACTCCTCGGTGGCCGGACGGGGGATCACCCCCACCGCGCTGGCGCTGACCATCGACCACTGCCTGACCGAGGCCCGGTTGCACCGGGTCGAGGTGAACATCCGGCCCGAGAACCACGCCAGCATCCGGGTGGTGGAGAAGCTCGGGCTGCGCCAGGAGGGCTACCACGAGCGGTTTCTCGACATCGACGGCGGCTGGCGCGATCACCTGTCCTACGCCATCACCGCCGAAGAGATCTTCACCGGCACCACGCTGTCCCGGCTGAGCGCCCTGCCGGTGCCGCCGGGCTGAACGCCCCTGCCGGGCCGCGGGTTTGAGACGCGCACGGACCGGGAACCCGCTTTTGCCAACCATAAACCCGCACTTGACATTGACACCCGGCGCGCCTGCGGACATCGGGTGAAGCAGCGTCTTAGCGTTGCCTGCATAGCTGTGACAGGTGTGACAGGAGATGGTAGATGATTTCGCCGACGATGACGGTGCTGGTCCTCGCCGTCCTCTGGCTGATCGTCGTGATACCCATGTTCGTCAAGCGCAAGGACGATCGGGCCGGTGAGCGCTCAGTCGCCCGGTTCGGCGGCGCGATGCGGGCGCTGTCCAGCCGCGGTCCGGTGACCGCCCACACCCGGCCGGCCGCGGCTGAGGACCGGCCCAGGCGCCGTCGCGCCACCCACGCTCAAGTGTTCATCCCCGGCGGCCCCGCGCGGCCGCAGGTTCCACCCGCGGGCCGCCGGCCGGTGCCCGCCGCCATGGAGGCAGTCATGTACCCCGATCAGATCGCCAAGGCCGACATGTCCGACGCCCGCCGTCAGATGATGGCCCGCCGACGGCGATCACTTGCCATCCTCGCGGCCGGGACGATCATCGGCCTGCTGTGGGTGCTGATCGGCGGAGGCGGGCTGGCCTGGACGGTGGCGCTGCTGTTCACCGCCTCGCTGGCCAGCTACCTGCTGTTCCTGCGCAACCAGGCACTGCGTGACCGCGACCGGCGCGAGCAGCGCCAGCAGCGCTCCGGCCTGACCAAGCCCAGGGGGTACGACGCGACCGAGCAGTTTCCCTACCGGGCCGACTCCGACACCGTAGTGCGGATCGACGACGAGGACGTCCAGCTGCGCGGGGTCGCCGACACCGTGGACCTGACCGGGCTCTACGTCGAGGAGCAGTTCGACGAGCGGTCCATGCGCCGGGCGGTCTGACGGCGCGGTCGCTGATCGCGCTGGGCGGTCTGAGGACGCGGGCCGCGATCGCGCTGGGTGATCCTGCCGAGCGTCGTGGCCGCCCCTGGGAGTGGCCGATCGACAGGCTGGTAATCTTCGGAGCTGGTTGGGGGCTGTGGCGCAGTCCGGTAGCGCACCTCGTTCGCATCGAGGGGGCCAGGGGTTCGAATCCCCTCAGCTCCACCACGGTGTACCGGTCGCTATACCGCTCGGTATTCCGACCGCTGCGACATCGCACGTGGCCGAGCCAGACGAGTGTGCCATGTGTACTCAATCAGCAGCTCAGGCGGCGGCAGCACCGAACTCAGCTATGACGGCCAGCAAGTCCTCAAGCGCGAGGTCGGCGGCGTTTACCGGGCCAGGGCGCGCCTACGATCTTCCAGATAGCGGCGTGAACACGCCAGGCAGTGTGGGTTATGGGATCGTTAAAGTTAGGCACTATCACCGACGAGGAGCCAGGATGTCCTTGCAGTCCGACCCCGCGAAGTCGATCTTCGCGGACTACGTCGAGCAGACCATCCGGTCGGACGCGCGGGTCGTGCCGAAGCTTGTCTGGCGCGATCGGCTATTAGAGGTACGGGTTCCCCAGGAGTCTGCGGCCGCGGCTCGGGCATGCTTGCCTTTGATCAACAAGCGTGGTGCACCATCCGATGTTTCAGCAACTGTGGTGGCGATCACTGAGGCATGACTCCGCAACAAGCAGGATCAGGCGACGCTGACTTCAGCCGCCCGCAACCGCCGTCGATCAACGCAGCGCTGGTTCGAGCGGTATGGCCGTCGGGGGAATTAGGGCCGAAGGCCAGTGGAGCGCTGATCTGCGTCGGCGACGAACTGTTCTTACTCACCAATTGGCACGTCGCGACCGGACGGCGGTGGCAGACTCCGGCCGAACGGCTCACCTGGAAGAGCGAAAATCCGAACGAGATCCAGTGGGCGCTGGACGGTCAGACGCAATGCTCGCCAGCCGCGCTGAGGGTCAGCATCCACGTCCTCGGTCATCAGCGCGACCTCGTGCAGATTGACATGGAAGACGAGCAAGCCGATGACTTGCAGCCACGGTATGCATGGGACAGCCCCGACGGGATGCTCCATGAGGAGCTAGAAATGCCCCGGCACGATTTGGTATGCCTGCATCTCGGACGCGGCCTCGGCGAGTTGAACGGACGCTTATCAACGGCGTTCCGCACACGCGTGCGTCTTGGCTACAGCTACTGGGAGATCGGCAGGCAACACCTACCTGCTGTAGCCGACCGAATTTTCGTGGTGGGCTACCCCAGCGACATCGGAACCCGGGAGACTGATCCACCCGTGTGGATCAGCGGCAGCATCGCAACAGACCCGCTGAGGGAGTGGGAGGGTAAACGATTCCTGATCGATTCCCGGACCCGTGAAGGCCAGTCCGGAGCTGCCGTCATAGCGTATTCACCGGCGTCGGGCGGCATGCCGAGTCGGCATCATTTTCTGGGTGTATACAGCGGGCGCATCGACCACAATGCGGATGTAGGCAGCGTGTGGTGGATCGACGACCTCGTCGAGGACCTGGTGACCGGACGACGACGGCCGAGATATGCGGTGCGGACCGCGAACCTCGGACTGGGAATGTTGCTGCCAGACTTGCCTCCCCCGCCGGCACCCGAGCCGGCCGACCTCAGTCTGTTGCTTGACATCTTTGGAGAGTCCGAACGCGACGATTAAGTGAACGCCAAACTCACGCCCCGCGAAGCACGGCGTCCTGCGGCGAACCTCGGCGCTCACGAACGCGGGAGCGAGTAACAAGTCACTCGCGCTGAGCTTTCCATGAACCGACGTCGGGAGCGCACCTCGGCCCGCGGGAGTACAGAAGGTTGACAGACGTCCGAACGGGTTTCAACTGCCAGATTCAGATGCCCGCATCCCGGACATGGTCGGGTTGCGCTCAATGCTGACAGACCGGTGCGCGATGATGTGTGAATGCGTGTCTTCATTAGCAGTGTCCGCCAGGGGCTGGAGGCCGAGCGTGACGCCCTGCCGGGTCTGATCTCGGCTCTCGGTTATATGCCCGTGCGGTTCGAAGACTTTGGCCCGCAAGGGGTGCCATCGAGACAAGCGTGTCTCGATGGCGTTGCCGGTAGCGATGTCTACTTACTCCTGCTGGGTCCGAAGTACGGCTACCGGTTTCCTGAGACCGGACAGTCGGCTACCCATGACGAGTTCGTGGCTGCCCAGACAGCGGGTATTCCGCGCCTGGTCTTCCGCAAGCAAGGGGTGACGCTGGAGCCCGACCAGGAGGAGTTCGTTCGGCTCGTCGGTGATTACGGCACAGGCATTTTCTACGACACTTTCACCAACGCAGCAGACCTCCAAGCAAAGGTCGTAGCCGCAATCCGTAACCTTGAGACCAGGCCGCGAGGCGTCACCTATGAGGCCCTGCCAGGCCCACCGGCTGTCACGTGGAAATCGGACTGGTCATCTGATTATGGAGCTAACACCGCTGAAGCGATGTTGGAAGTCCACGTGATACCAATCGAGCAGCCGCTTCGGACAGGGCGTGAAATGCTGCAGGTTGCTGATGGACTGGCGTCGGCCCTGCGGCGCTCCAATGTCGTAGCAGC
Source organism: Jatrophihabitans sp. (assembly GCA_036389035.1). Lineage (NCBI taxonomy): Bacteria > Bacillati > Actinomycetota > Actinomycetes > Jatrophihabitantales > Jatrophihabitantaceae > Jatrophihabitans > Jatrophihabitans sp. Next base: position 145,258 of record DASVQQ010000018.1, on the reverse strand, counting down.
AACCGCGGCGATTGACGTCACATCCGGAGACGGAACAGTCTTTGCAGATTTTCCGGCCGCCTCACGGCAGTGGAATCAGCCGGTTGACGCCCAGCTCCGCCAAGTGCGAGTCAGCGCTAGCGGACAGGTATCAATGGTCACTGCTTTACCCCGAGGGTCGATGGCGGCGATTTTTGATCCTGCAGATGTCACTAAGCAGATCACGATGTCGCTCCGATTGGTTGGCGCACTTCAGGTGATCCATTCGAGCACGGTGGCGATCGCCGCTGGAGTCGAACCGACGATGATGCTGGCGGTTGGCACGCTCAACGAGCTGCGGAACGCTAACAGCATCTCTTTTGGCCTCGGTGGCAATCCTGTTCGCCTTGAACCGGATGAGGCAGTCAGCCGCGAGGCATTGGACAACGGTGCGGTCCACGTCGCTGCCACAATTTCTCGATTACTTACGGAAAGAATGACGGCCCGACACAGATAGGTTTTTCGTCAGGGCGGGATTCGGCGTGCACGCCCTCGCGGCACGATAAGCTGTCCACGCAGGTGTACTATCACTGGCCTGGCTAATCAGCGTCAACAGTTTGCACTGTACGGGCAGCTGTTGGCAGGTCCCATGCGACCAACTGGGCGTCGGCTCCGTTGTTGACGTCTAACCAGGCGACAGCGGACAGGGCCGGATCGAATCTGGGTGGCGCATCGGTCATCCTCAGCTCGATGGGGCCGGAATCGATGGGGCCGACGGCGTCGATCGGGATGTTCATGGTCACCGTGTTGTTGCCCTCGAGAATGCTGTCGACGTGATCCGCCGTAAGGCCGGTGCCGTCGTCGGCGCTGAGCACGACAATGAACGGCATGTCATGTCTGTCTGCCAGGCGGCGGTATTTTTTGACCTTCCGTTCGATTGCTTCCACGACGTCCTTGCGATCGGTGGCAGCAGCCTCACGGATGGGGAGGAGTTCCGCGTATCCCGTTGTCGTGGTGCCGACGACTCGGAAGATGAGATCGTCGCAGCGGTAGCTGGCGCCAACTCGGCGGGGTTCGATCAGCCATCGTCGCAGCTCTGCCTCCATACGTTTGCGCATTCTGGCGTCCGGCGGAGCAGCACCGCCGGGCTGGGCCGCGCTGGCTGCGAGTGCGACGGGGGCCGGTACCTTTCTGATTCGCTGAGCCAGGCCGGCCCACTGCTTGTTCCGCGAGACTGCATCCTCGGCAAGGCCGCGGGTCCATACTTCGGCCATCAGCCGGTGGCCTTCGTCGTCGGTGACAATCAGGTCTGGTGTGAGGTCATCGATCGTCGGGTTGAACTGCACGCTGTAGCCGTGCGTGCGCATTGCAGCGCCGGTAGCTAGCTCCGCGACTACCTGCGTGTGCCTGGCCGGGTCACCCAGTCGACTTAGCAGTTCACCGACAGCCATCCGGTCAAACCCGTCGACCTGGTCATTTATCCACGCACGCAGCTCGGCGTACTGAGGCTGGATCGCGTGCGCCCAGAGCTTCGGTCGAACGTATTCATGGACGCTGGCGAAGCGATGTTCGATGCCCTGTACCACTAATGGGCTAAAGAAGCCGCTGTGGCTGTGACGATTCGGCACTAGCTCTCCACTCTGCTTGCCCAAATTTCAAATTTAGATCGGCCTGCCAAACCGGATAACAGTCTCAGGTCCGCTTGAGGTCGCTGGGCCACACCAGACCGGCTCAGGGCCTGTCGCACCGTCTCCGCAGTGCAATCAGAACTGGCTCCCGATACGGACAAGGGACCAGCCTGCGAGGTACAGCAGACCACCTGCGCAATACCATCAGCAGAAAGACCTCGCTGGAGAGGCCCCACGCCGCTGCGACGCAGGATGGAGCTGACGGTGTTGCGGTTGATGCCGAAGTCGGTGGCCAGCTGGTTGATCTTGGTACCGACCTGGTAGGCGGCGATCAGCTGGGCGATCTCAGCACCCGCGAGTCGGGTCTGGACCTGCCGCGGAGGTCGTGCAGCGGTCGTCGATCGGTTGGCTTGCGGCCGGAACGACAAAGCCTGGAAGTCTTTCCGAAGGTTCGAACTAACTCCCGTGAGGACCACCACGGCGTACCGGTCGCTGTACCGCTCGGTATTCCGATCGCTCGGGGGTATCCGGGCGGTTCCGAGCGCGCCGGCCGGGGTTGAACCATGCTCGTGCGAACGCACTGCTAACCATCTGGTGCAGCGCGTAGCGCTTCGGTAGGGGCCACGACGCGTTCTGATCAGCTCACGAGTACGAGCACGCCCGAGTCAACGCGCTGGTGCCAGGTGTCGAGCAGGAACTCGCTCACTGCGACGGCGCTGTTGAGTGCTAGGCGAGCGTGCCGGGCGAGCGCTGGGCTTGCAGCGGATCGCCCATGACCGAGACCGAGTTCGTTCCGCAGCTCCGCTAGTCCCTGCACCGTTGTCGTTAGCGTTCGTAGGATCATCGCTGCTGATTGACTGCCCTTCGTACTTTCAGGCACCGCGTCTGCTCGCAGGTTCAGTAGCGTTGCGACCTGCTTTGTACAGCGCCGGTAGATCGTCATTCCTGTTGTACGTTTCGCCTGCTCGATCGAGGATGATCTTGCATAGGCTTTCCAGTAGCTCCTTCGAGGAGGCGATGGCTGCGGCCGGATCCTTGGCTACTGAATTCTCGATCCGGTCCAGATGTTCATGGAGGACCTTCGGATCGGTTAGCAGCTCGGGCGGGCGCCCGTTGAGCGCGAGGTCGGGTCAATCGCCGTGGAAGGACTCGCGGGGTCGGCCGCCGAAGATCGGACGACCGCTCATGGAGCCGACGACGGCTAGCTCGTATCCGTCTGGCCGGAGCGCTTCGTTAAAGCGCGTGAGCAACTCATCCACCTCATCAGCGTTCCGAACGACGGGATGCAGCATCTCAGCGAGGAAGCGCAGCAACACTTCATCTGGCCCCCTACGTAGCTCGAACCGCGGATCATCGAAGACCCAGTAGGCATCCCAATCGTCGTTGTAGACCCGATGCTGATGAATGTCACCGGCCGCGTCCTTATAGCGGCTGTCCGTACTCGGCAACGCCGACAGGTCATAGATTCGGTTGAGGAACGCGACCTCCTCCAGCCGACCCGGCCACCAGGTTCGTGACAATACAAGGCTGTCCAGGAGGTCACGGCGCGTGAGCTCCGTGATGCGCGTCCGCGCGGCGGTCGGCGAATCGTCCTGTCTACGCACTCTCGTCCCCTGCAAGTCTCCGATGGTCGTCGGTAGGTACACAGGCTACTTCGGCTATCGGACTCAGGGGCCGGCTGAGTGTCGGTGCCGTGGGGCGCACCCTTCGATCGCACACTTACCGACGTGAGCTACCACGATGATCCTGCGGGCTACGCCGCCCGCCTTGAAGCCAAGCTGGCACCGGCCCGGATTAGAGCCACGCTGGCGTTCGCTGGCTTGTATCAGATCACCCACGAGATGATCAAGCAGTCGGTCGTCGACGAGGTGCGCCTGTTCTACCGGACAGGGTTCCAGGATCGCGTGTGGACGTATGACGAAGTCAATTACGAGGCCCAGGTGCTTCGCAAGGCCCCAAAGAACAAGTTCCGTGCTTCCGTGCTCTGGCTGGTAGAGGGCGGTGCGCTCACCCTCGAGCAAGCTGATCGGTTGACGGCGATCTACAGCCATCGCCACGAGTTGAGCCACGAACTCATCAAGTACATCATCGATCCGGACTTGGAGCCGGACCTGGACCTATTAACGGACGCATTGACCATCCTGAAAGCCATTCGACGCTTCTGGACCTCGATTGAGCTTGACATTGGCACGTTCGAAGATCACGGTGATGTCGACCTCGATGAGATCGTTCCGCTCTCGCTCATGGCGCTGCAACAGTGCATAGATGCTTACGTAGCCGGCTTAGACGAGGTCGATCAGAGTGAGTAGCGCAGGATGCATAGCGTATGCGCGCTGCTTCAACGAAGTCATAGAGGCTGGTGGGCAGGCTCACCTACGTGCGATAATTTCGGCGTCGCTGGGTTGAGCCCGGTTCACGGGTTCCACACAGCCGCAGTAGCTGGCGCTGTTACGTTCATGAGCACCTTGTCTCTGGTCCTGACCTCGCACCGTGAACCAGCAATGAAGGTCAAGGACAGAAAGGAGGTGGTGGCCGTGGCTGCTAAAGGTTACGTCTCGATGGTTAGCCGTGCACTACTCCAGTCCTTGGCTGCAGTGGCAGCGGGCGTCGCGGGAGCGGCTGTGCTGGGCTGAGCCCAGCGGCACGATTGCTTCATGAGGACTTACCCGCGGCTGGTCTTGCCGCCGCGCATAGCAGGGTTACTCAAGCCACCAACTTATTTACATTTGACATATAATTCGACCATGACGAAGCCTAGTACCAGTGAACAATATGAGCTGCAAGCGAAGATCGAAAGCTTTTGCCCGCTGCCTAATTCGCAGATGGGGCCAGGGAGATACTTTTATTGGTTCCTCGCGTATCACATCAAAGCGTCCCAGGTCGAATTTGCCGATGTTGTGGTGGACACAGAGCTTTCTGAGTTCAACGCACGGGTGGGGTCGGTTTTCGTGATTACGGGTACAGGCTTCATTTTTGCAGAATACTCAGGTGCGGCTGATGAGGAATCCCGTGACCCGTCCCAGGATTTTGGCACTGTGAACATCACCGTTCACTCAAAGGTCCCAGCTCCTTGTGAGTCTATAAAATGGACCGGTCGAAGCCTCCGAATCCCGAAGAGCAACTATGGGGATGGCAGCGGCCCTGCTCGACTTGAAAAGGGTTCCATTGCAGTGAACGGTCGAGGATGGAATGTGCTGTTGCCAGCTCGATCCCTTGACGGTGCCGATGAATATTTCGATCAGCTCCGCACGGCCCTTGGACTCTCAGCAGATGATGTGAATCGGTAATCATGCCGACTACGCATCACCACGCCCTGGCGCGTCAGCGCCGTCTGGACTGTTGACCACGGCCGATCCAGCTTGGTAGCCACTTGGGAGATGGTGAGACCTGATCGATAGAGCTCACTAGCGTGGTCAACTTCGAGGTCAGTCATGGCTTGGTAGCGACGACGAACACCTGACTGTCGCACTAGCCTCTGTACGCTGCCACGGCTGAGGCAATAGCGCACTGCCAGTTGATTGGCTGATGTGCCGGCCTGGTAGTCGTCGAGGAGCTGCTGGATGGGGTCCGGGAGAGACGGCGGTGAAAAGCGTGGACGCGCGGTGTGGGTGATATCGATGGTTTTATCGCAGACTCGACCGGAAGTAGGCGATTGATTTGTTCATATAACAGGGGTTGTGGAAAGTTCGAGTACCCGTCCCACCACCTCCACCACGGTATACCGGTCGCTGTACCGCTCGGCATTCCGATCGCGGCACCTTTTGGCGGGCACTTCTTTAAATGTCAACTCCAGCAGCCCGGCTGTTTGCGCACCCACCTCAGGAGAGCGAGGGACCGGCGGCGTGAACGGTTGCCGACCGAAAGCTCATCCAGTGCAGGTGTGAGAGCAGCCGCGGCGCGCCATCGACGTTAAGCGGGTCACGCGGGTCCGCTGGTCTGAAGGACAGCAGAAGCTCCGGCTTCACGCTTGGTGTGACGACGGTGACTTGTCAGCTGCGTAACTAATGCGTGCCGATGTGATCTTAGCGGCCTACCGTTCGCGGCATGGGCATCGAGCAGCGGTTTCACTCCCTCGAGGACTTCCTCGCCTCAACGATGAGCCACGTCGACGGCGTGCTTGATGACGGTTGGGGGCTGGACTTTCCGGTCAAGGGCACCGAAATTGAAGCGACTGTGCTGTTCGCCGACATCAGCGGCTTCTCCACCCGAACCATCGATATGAGCCCGGCAGCGACGCTGGTCTACGTGCAAAATTTCTTCGCGTGGATCACCGGGGAAGCTCTCCACCACCGCCCCGGCATCGTCGACAAGTACATCGGCGACGAAGTTATGGTCGTCTTCAGTGAAGCGTTTGGGTCAAAGGACTCCTTCACCGACGCCGTCCAGGCGGCGGCGGCGATGAGCCGGCATGACGCCCTGGCGTACTGCCCACACATCGGAATTGCATCCGGGCGGGTCATCGTCGGCTACGCCGGCACCGCACTGCGCTACAACGTGTCGGTCTTTGGAGCGCCCGTCGCGCTCGCGGCCCGCTGTGCGGCAGTCAAGCCGCCAGAAAGCGAGGAGCCGCCCATGATCTCTTCGACGATCACGATCCCCGAGTCCGAGTGGGCCGGGCGTGCGCTCGACGAGATGCTCCCGCCCCCGACCCGGACTGCCTCCGATGGCAGCAAGTACATTGACTTCCAACCGTTCGAGCTCCAGGACGCGCGGGCCGTGAAGATGAAGGGCCTCGGCGACGTCGAAGTTCGCGAGATCTACAACGCTGGAATGCACTGCCCCTCGCTTTCGGCAGAAAACCGTGCCCTCGATGGGCTTCGGGTCCTGTTCGAGAACAACAGGTACTGGCCCCGGTGGGAGAAGCCTCAGCCCAGCGCAGGTGAATGGGTCATGTGCAGCCGTTACCTGAGCAGGGCGACGGGGACGGCGATGATGGCTCCGCCGGCTGAGCTGGGTGCCGCGATGGGTATGACCTCCTATACCGCCCATGCGTGGTACTCGGCTGGTTCAGCGTGAGCCAGACAAGGCTGGGGCGCCGCCGATGCGCTCGCCAATCCGCTGATCTCAAGGACAGGGCTCGGACCCGTTTCGCCGCAGGATGGAGCTGACGGTGTTGCGGTTGATTCCGAAGTCGCCGGCCAGCTTGTTGATCTTAGAACCGGCCTGGTAGGCAGTGATCAGCCGGGCCAACTCAGCATCCGTGAGCCGGGTCTGGACCTGCCGCTCCGACCGCACAGCGGCGACCGGCCGCTCGCCTCGCGCCCGGGACGACAAGGCCACCAAACCTTCCCGAAGGTTCGAACTAACTCCTGTCAGGACCACCAGACAAGCCCGGATTCTCGGGAGTGAACGTAGTTCCGGCTGAGGCGCCAGGTGCGGCTCGACCCCCATGTGACCCTTGAACTGGCCGTCACGGCACGGCACCCCTGATTCGGCGGGGATCCGTCAGATCGAGTCCAAGACGATGTCCAAGCTGCGCCACCCGTCCCGCTCGTGGTGCTGCGCGACTACCTCGACTGAGGCTGCTGGGACGGCGGCGGGCCGTCTCTTGACATAGGTTCACAAGACGGTATCTATTGGCGCAGAACGTATTACGGCGTTCCCGTCACATGGAGCAACCAATGTCAGCTGATTTCGTATCCGATCCCCCCGCCGCGGGCCTGTTCGAAACTGCCGAGGCCGAGCAGGCCGAGCCGGCCGCCCCCGCCGACGCCGAGTTCCTGGCCTCGCTGATCCACAACGAGAAGCCCCAGGCATCGGACAGCCCCCAGGGGTGACGCCGGGAGCCGGCACGCACGCCGGTAACGCGCCCGCGGCGGCGGAGCTGTCCGATCAGTGGAAGCGCTGGATCGTGGACAACGCCGTCGCGGGCGTGTCGGTAGCCGATATCGGCACCGAACTCGTTCGGCGGGGACTGCCGCCCGAGCAGGCCGCCGACCCGTTGCGGCTCGTCGGCACCGACTTCCTGGTCGAGCAGGTGCTGCGGCGCGAACGCGCCCTGAGGCGCAAGTACGAGCAGCTGTTGGGCGATCTCAGCAAGCTGGACGCCCTGTCCGGCACCGAGCTGCCCGAGCGCCATGATCTCTCCGGCGAGGAGTTTTTCGACTCGTTCTACCTGCGCAACCGGCCGGTGGTGCTGCGTGGGATCGCCGCCGGCTCCGGCCTGCTCGACTGGAGTCCGGCCGCCCTGCGCGAGCAGTTCGGCACGCTTGAGGTGCAGGTGCAGACCGGACGTCGAGCCGAGCCGATCTGGGACGTCTTCCTGCGGGGCAAGACCAGCACCATGTCGCTGGCCGATTACGTCGACCTGGTCCTGTCGGCCGGCGAGACGAACGAGTTCTACCTGACGGCCAACGAGAACTTCCTGGCCCACGACCACGACCAGCGGATCCTGGCCGACGTCGCGTTCGCCGACGCGCTGCTCGACGTCGACCACCGTTACCAGGGGACGAACCTCTGGCTGGGTCCGGCCGGCACGATCTCGCCCCTGCACCGTGACCGGGTGAACGTGCTCAACGTGCAGACCTTCGGCAGCAAGCGCATCACCCTGATCGATTCCTGCCAGCTGCCCCGGGTCTACAACGAACAGAGTTACTACAGCATGGTCGATGTGGAGCGACCCGACCTCGAGCGATTCCCCGACTTCGCGGCGGTGACCGTTCGGTCGGCCGTCCTGCAGCCCGGCGACGCCGTCTTCATCCCGGTCAACTGGTGGCACCACCTGCGCGCGCTGCAGGTCAGTGTGAGCATCACGTTCATCAATTTCCGGCTCGACAACATCTTCGGCAATCGCACCTTCGAACCTGACTAACGGATCCGCCAGATCGCGTCGACGACCATGTCGAAGCTGCGGCTTCTCGTTCGCAGGTGCTGCGCGACTACCCGGGCTGCCGTTCTGCCGCCCTGCCAGCACGGGCGATCGCCGCTGCCATGGCAGCCTGTCGACCGGCGGCATCGACAGGGTCAGGCTCGGCGGTGAACCCGAACGTCATGGCGGGCAGTGTGGCCGTCACACCCGGATTCGCCCCGAGAAGCGCAGCGGCGACAGCCCGGCAGCTCAGCACCCGCTCGGCCACCTGCGCATCGAGGGGGGCCAAGGGTTCGAATCCTCTCAGCTCCACCAAACAGGGACGTTCGAACGCCTGGCACGTGAGATGACGCGGAAGTGGTCCGCGTCTGTCGACAAATTGGAACTTCGAAAGCTGCGAGTTCAGTTCGCGAACGGTGACCCCTACGACTTTTACTGGTGTATAACACATTCGGGATATTGACAATGTGTACCTCCGCGGCTGGGATATATGGGCAAGCAGTGGGCACTAGAAATTAGCCAGAGCTACTGGCATGGGCGGGTAGGTTTCTCATGCAATCGGATGACCAGTTTCCACGCATCGAGATCCGCGACCAAGACGGCAACCTAGTCGACCCTCCCGAAGGCGTTACCTACGAGTCGGCTTTCGCGACCATGCCTGATGAACCCGACGATCAGCCCGAGCCCACCGAGTCCGACACCTGCGTCTTCTGTGAAAGCCACGATTGGCAATGGGTCATCACGCCACGGCCTCATCAGCCGGGGGAGGACACCGTGTGGCAGTCGTACCTCGTCGCCTGCGACGTCTGCCACCAGCTATACAGCCAAGGCCACAGAGACCAACTCCGCGACAGAGTCAAGGCAGCAACGGGGCCGTACTGGATCCTGCCTGAACTCGACCAGCTACTGAACCGCATCATCGCCGAGCGCCAGCGCTGAGGATCAGAGCGCTGATACGGATCGATTCGGCGGAAGCCTCGATGGCGGCGCATGACGCCATTGCCGGCTTGGTAGTCGCCTGGAGCCGCGACGGCGCATCGGTATTGAGGGCTTCGGCGGTTCGGCATGAGCTGGTGCACCAGGGCCTGGTAGCGGCCGTTGAGCTGCCGTCAGAGTCGGCGGTCTATCGGTGCCTGGTCCAGTCCCGGCTGATCGAGCGGATCGGCGTCGCAGGCGGGGCCGAGCGATTCAAGCGCTGGAAGCGAGCAGCACATGCCGCATCATTCGTTGCCTGTACTCAGACCGCTCGAACTCGGGCGAGCATCTCCCTTGCGTAATCGTCGTCCCAGCAGACGGCGGCTTCCCAGGCGGCCGACGCCTGCGCGGCGATGTCGTGCTCAACGTCGGCTAGCTCGGCGGCGTTGTGAGGCAGCACCAGATCGAGGTCCGCAACGTCGACGTGCGACTCGTCCCAGTCGATCATCGCTACCCGATCGGCGGTCATGCGGATGTTGCCGGGATTGGGATCTCCATGGACGACGCACGTCTCACGCCCGGCAAGCCGCGCCCATGCTGCCCGGCATCGAGCGACACCCTCAGGCGGCATCGCGCCCAGGTCGACCTTCGTCCCGGTCTCGGCGTTCAGCAGGTCGGTCGACGAACGCCAGCCCGGGCGCTGCGGCCAACTCGGCGTCAACCGGTGCAGCTGGCGCAGCAGGTCGGCCACCCGACGCCAGTCGGCCTCCGTCTCGGGCGGTCCGCCTTCCACGTAGGTCATCACCACCAGACCGTCAGCGAACAGCCGGCCATCCGTCGTCGCGATCGGCACCGGCACCGTCAGCCCTGCACGGTCAAGGTGTCGCAGCAGGTCGGTCTCCCATGCGAGATCAGCGTCGCTCCGGGCGCCGAGACGACCGACCGCGAGCTGCCCCTGGACGCGGACACTCCACACCTCATTGGCGACTCCGCCGGCGAGCCGTTCCACCCGGGTGACATCGTCACCCCACTGCTTGAGTGCCTCCCACCCCATGGGTCACATCCTCCCAGAGCTCGGCGAATCGCTCTCCCAGGTTTCCTCGGCCCCCCGGGATGACAGAATCCCGGTATGGACACTGACCTTCGGGTGCTCAGCGGCGGGGACGGCGAGCCGTTGCTGCTCCTGCTGCACGGACTCGGCGCGACCGGCGACGTGTGGGCCGGGTGGCAACCGATGCTGGCCGAGCGGTGGCCGGGCCGCTGGCTGGCGCCCGATCTGCCCGGTCACGGCGGCTCGGCGCCGCTGCCGGAGTACACCTTCGACGCTCTGGCCGCGGCGGTGCGCCCCATCGTGGAACCCGGCGGCCGGACCGTCGTGCTGGGGCATTCCCTGGGCGGGGTGGTCGGCCTCGCGCTGGCCGCCGCCGGGGCGCCAGTGGCCGCGGTCGCCGGGCTGGGGATCAAGGTCGCTTGGACCGACGAGGAGCTCGACAAGGCACAGGCGCTGGCCCAGCGGCCGGTGGCGTGGTTCGCCTCCCGCGACGAGGCGGCCGCGCGGCACCTGCGAGTGTCCGGGCTGGCGGGCCTGCTGGACCCCGACGACCCGGCGGTGACGGCCGGGCTGGTGCAGGAGGACGGCCAGTGGCGTCTCGCGCTGGACCCGCGGGCCTTCGGGGTAGGAGCGCCGGACATGGCCGGCCTGGTGGCGAACTCCCCGGCGGCGGTCACGCTGGCGCGCGGCGAGCACGACCCGATGAACAGCGACTCCCAGCTCGGGCAGTGGGGCGTGCCGGTCGTGACCCTGCCCGGCCTCGGCCACAACGCGCATGTGGAAAGTCCCGAGCGGTGCCTGACGCTGCTGGCCTAGCGGGGACTAGTCAAGTTTCGACAATGATGAGAAGTGAGCGATCACCATGAACGACTTGAATAAAAAATGGATAGCAGTGCACGACGTTATCCGGGAGGAACTCAGATTCCGGGTAGAAGTCCCTAGCACGATAACCGATCAAGACCTTGACTTTTGGGCAGAGAACCTCACCGATGTTGTCATCGCGAACTTCGACCCCATCTCCAGGCGGAGATAAGTCAGCGAGCCGCTGACCACAAGCCGACAGCCGCGAACGGAATAGGAACTCAGATGAGAATCGAGTACGGGCCACGCGAGGACATCGCGAGCATGACCCTGGTGGCGCGCATCCCGGACGGGGCTATCACCGAGGATGTCCACATCGAGCGCCCGGGCGCGGATATCTACCTGGGGTTCTCCGCAAGCGGTCACCTGCTCGAGGTCGAGATCCTCGCGGCCAGCGTGGTGCTCGAACCTGAAACGCTCGCCATGGCCGAGCCGATGGATGAGGAGCCGACCAGACGCGAGTAAGCCCTCATCGATCCCATGCTTGTCACCGGAGCGACGCGACCAACGCACGCGATTCAAGCGTGGACGCCTTCAGGGGCTAGCCGGGCGCGGCGAAGGTCTGGCAACATCTCCAGAGCGATCCTGACTCAACGGCCGCAAGGAGTTTCTTTCGGTGGGCATGGGTGAACACGCGAGCGCGGAACTGGCGCGCTCAACGGAAGGCGCACCGGACGAGCGTCCCTTCCTGATCCTGGTCTCCAGCTTCGCGCGGAGTTCCCGGGAGTATTTCCTGACCTCGCTGGGCTCGCGTTACCGGCTGTGGCTGTTCCTCGGCGGCCCGGGGCGCGCGTCCCAGCTGACCTGGGAGCAGCCCTACCTGGTCGGTCATACCGTTCTCGACACCCTCGACGCGGACGCGATGACCGCTGAGGCAAAGCGGTTGGATCACCTGCTCAGAAGCGGCGGCGCCGATCAGGTGGCCGGCGTCATCTGCTACGACGAGTCCCGGATCGTCGCGACCGCCGCCGTGGCCCAGGCGCTGGGCCTGCCGACCAGCCCGGTCGAGGCGATCGAGCGCTGCCGCGACAAGCACCTCACCCGGCAGGCGCTGGACGCCGCGGGTGTGCCGCAAGCCGCGTCCGTGGCCGTGCGTTCGGTGGCGGAGGCCGCGAGCGCCGCCGCCCGGCTGGGCTATCCGGTGGTGCTCAAACCCCGCAACCTGGCAGCCAGCTTCGGCGTGACCAAGGCCGACTCGGCCGCGGAGCTGGCCCTCGCCTACGCCCGGGCCCGGTCCGTCACGCTGCCCGAGACCCCCGAGCAGTACGAGGACGACGTCCTCATCGAGGAGTACCTGGACGGTCCCGAGATCAGCGTCGACTCAGCCTGTTTCGACGGCCGGGTGGTGCCGCTGGCCGTCGCGCACAAGGAGTGCGGCTTCGCTCCGAGCTTCGAGGAGGTCGGGCACGTTGTCGACGGGGCGGATCCCCTGCTGCGTGACGAGCAACTGCGTGACGTGCTCACTCGCGCGCACCGCGCGGTGGGCTTCTCCACCGGCATCACGCACGTGGAACTGCGGCGCACGGTGGACGGCTTCAAGGTGATCGAGGTCAACGCCCGCCTGGGCGGTGACCTGATCCCCTACCTTGGCCAGCTCGCCACCGGTGTCGACCTGAGCCTGGCCGCCGCCGCCATCGCCTGCGGGCACACCCCGGACCTGACCCCGAGCGCGAGTCGCGTCGCTGCGGTGCGCTTCTACTACCCCGAGCACGACCTGATCGTGGGGTCGGTGGAGATCGACCCGGAACTCCTGCCACCCGAGGCCGAGCAGGTGGCCGTCCTGGCGTTGCCCGGTCAGCACCTGAGGCTGCCGCCACGTCGAACCGCCTGGGAGTGCCGGGTGGCTCAGGCCGTCACCGTCGCCGACAGCGAAACAGGCTGCCGGACCGTCCTCGACGCGGTCGCCAAGGCGATCAGGGTGCAACCAGCGGGGTAAGCGCTACTTCTTGGCGACGATGACTCCGTGCGGTGTCCACGCGCCGGCCGGCCGGATGCGCTCGATGGTGGCGAAGCCGGCGGCGCGCAGGCACTCCTCGTACTTGTGCCAGGCGTAGATCATGCCTCCGCCACCTGGGATGGCCGCGAAGTAGGCCGCGTCCAGGGCTGCCATCAGCGGCCCGTCGCCCGCGTCGTCGGACATAGAGTTCATGATGACCACGCTGCCTCCCGGGGGCAGTGCCTCGTGGGCGCGACGCAGCAGTTCGGTGTCCTGGTCGAGCGGCCAGATCTGTAGCTGATGCACGAACAACGCGCCGTCGTGGCCGGGTGGAAAGGGCTCGGCGAACATGTCTGTCGCGACGACCTGGACCCGGTCGCTGACCCCGGCCTCGTCGACGCGCCGCTGCGCCAGGGGCACCACGCCAGGCAACTCCAGCACGGTGATCTGCAGGTGCGGAAACGCCTGGGCGACGGCCACCGCGATGGTGGCGTCGCCGCCGCCGACGTCCAGTATCCGGGTGAGGCTGCCGAAATCGACGCTGTTGATCAGGTAACCCGCCGCCATCGCCGACCAGGTGCCCATGTACCGGTAGAAGATCTTGCTCAGGTCCGGATCGGCGGTGAGCCGGTGGTAGAGGGTCGGGCCGGGGCCGGGCACCCGGCGCAGGCCCACATTGGTATTGGCCCGCAAGGACTCGGTGAAATCAATGAGCCCCGGATAGTTGACATAGGCCTCGAATCCGATCACCGCGGTCACCACGTCCCAGCGGCCTTCCGCGTACAGCCTGCTGATGGTCGGATTGTTGTAGTACTTGTCGTCGCTCTTTTCCACGAGCCTCAGCGCAGTCATCCCCAGAAGCAGGATGTCCAGCGCCCGGTCCTGCAGTTCCAGCTCGGTGGTCAGTTCTTTCCGGTCCAGCCCCGGCCGCTGCTCGAGCAGGTCGAACAGGCCCAACTCCGTTCCGGCGCGCAGGTACTGGAACGCCGAATGGCCGAACAGAATGCGGGTCAGGTCATCCTCGGTCATCGGCGCTGCCGAAGACGATGGCTGCGGATCGGTCACAAGAAAACTCCTCCTTGACGGCGCCGGCACGTCGCGGCCACCGAGTTCCATGCGAAAAGATGCAGGCTAGCGCGTGGTGGGTTCTTCAGGTCCTGGAACCGAACTCGCCCGCGTGTCAGCGTGCGAATTCCGATACGAGAAGCCATTCGGGTCAGCCGAGGCCGAATAGGTCCTGACGGATCTTGGAGAAGAAGTCCGCGGCGGTGTTCCCCCGGATCAGCACGCCCATCGCCAGCTCCGGAATCGTGTCGGGATTCTCCTTGATGGTCGGTGTGAACACCCCGTCGACCCATTCCTCGCTGTGGCTGTGGTCGACGACGACGTGAGTGGCCTCGTAACGGTAGACGTCGCTGGGCACGCCCAGTCGCTTCAGCCCGTCGACGGTCGCGGCGAATCGCGCCGGAGCCGTCTTCTCCAGCAACCCGAGACTTCCGAGCCCGCGCAGCAGGTACCGGCGCCTGAGGGAGTACATCAGCAGTTCGCAGGCGTTGGCATAGGCCTCGGGGAACTCGAGAATGCTGAGGTCGAATTCGGCGGGAATGGCGTTCTCCAGCATCCAATTCGTGGTGCTGTCGAGCATGACCGTGTGGGCGGCGTCCAGCTTGCCGTTGCCCATCTCATCCCAGTAGTTGCGCGCGATGGTCATCTTGGTGACCATGGGTGAGCCGACCTGGGCCAGCGCCATGAGGTCGTCGAAGTAGCTTTCGACCTTTCCCTCGGCGTTCACCAGAAGCGCGATGTCGAGAAGGCTCGCCTCGTCCCTGAGGTAGTCGCAGATGTCGTGATATTCGTGGACTTTTGAAACCGCCTCGAACCAGTCGCTGAATTCCTCCGCGGTGGCCGGAAGCTCAGGGTTGGTCTCGTTAACCCGAGCTTCTTCGAACTGGTTCCATTTCTTTTCGATCCTGGTAATTCGCTCCGTGACGGTCCAATCGCCCAGCTTGAGGCTTTCTACCGGCGAGGTGAAGAATTGCATGTAATGGTGATGCAATTCGCGCATGCAGGCGAGCTTGGCCCCGGAATCGGGGGCTGTTCCATCAGTGGGGAATGCCTGGCAGATATCGTCATCAATGGAGGTTTCGTTTACCATGAGCACTTCCTGTGATAGACCTTGCAGGGGAATGGTTTCGTCGACGCGAGGTTTCTCCGAAGTTTACCAATACGGCAATTCACGGGACTGTGGCCTAACGGGCATTCCGACGGATCACCTGGCTATAGATGCGTCAACATCGTGTCCAACTCAGTTCGACTCTGGGGAGTAAGCCACCTCCCGAGCATCTGATTCGCGCACGCGCGATCAATTTGGGGTCATCTGCGCCCTCCGGACTGTTTGCGAATCTAATCGAACCCCCACCTGAAAAGCAAGGTTCTGTCAACACCGGCTGCAGTCAGTAGGTGGCTCAGTTTCTAGGTGCGGCTGCAAGAACGCACGACAGCGGGCCCGACTCACCGGCGCGGTTTCTCAGCCAATTCATTGTAAACACACAGTTTGCGACATGCCCCACGAGCGCACCGCCGCGCTCGCCGACCGGTGGGTCGGGGTGGCGGCAGGGGTTCACCAATTTTGGTGATGACCGGCTCCCGTTGCCGGCGCAAGCATGGCAACCCTCACCGCAAGAGCCGAGTAATCGGCGCGGGGTGACCCCCACAACCACCCACCAAGGAGCCATCATGGTCAACTGGAATGCCACGTTCACCCAACAGATCAGGACCAGTCGCCGCACCCTATGGGGTAACTGGGGACTGAACAGCGCCATCAAGCCCGGCGCCGTTGGCACCGTCGACCCGGCCACCGGGGATTTCCAATTCATCGGGATGATTCCGGACCCGCAGATCGTCACCCAGGCGACCTCGAACCAGTGGACGATCGAGTCCGAGCACGTGACGAAGCAGCAGGCAAGCGTCGCCCTCGATGGGGCGGCGACCGACCCCGAAACCGGCACGAAGATCACCGTCGGGACGGAGCTGACCTGGTCCATGCAATCCGCCGGTTCGATGATCTCGAACTTCTCGCTCGCCCAGGAGGATGTCGTCGCCAACCCGGGCAACCTCGCGCAAAACCAATGGGCCTGGCTCATGGAGCAGGCCCAGTCGGTGGGCCGCTCCTCGGGCAACGGAATCACCCAGGGTTTCGGCATCGTCACCGACGTCCTCTGGGCACGCAGCGGCTTGAACGTCGGCGCCCTGAGCGACAACACGTCGTTCTCGCTGAAGGGGTCGGCGTCGGGGGTCAACGATCTGATCGGCGCTCAGGCCGGCGGCAAGGGTTCGTACGTGAACTCAACGGAGAACAAGTCGGTCGACAAGCACCTGTGGCCTGACAAGGCGAACACCACGGCCAGCGAGCCCATTCCGATCGCATTCGGCTTCGCCTCCTTCGAAGGTCAGCTGATCATGCCGAACTGGACGTCGGAGATCAGCTCATTCCAGCTGGTGCTCAACAACCAGCACGGCGGCACCTACATCGTCAAGGCCAACCTTTCCTACAACACCCCGTCGGGGAGGGGGTCGCACTCGGTCTCGGTGTCGGGCGGGCTGGTCGCGACGATCGGCGCCATCCCCCTGAACGCGACGAACCTGCAGCTGGACCTCTCCTTCAAGGGCGTGTTCAGCGACGAGAACAAATCCTTCAAGTGGGACACCCCGCTCGGCACCTGGTACGACGGCCTGCGTCACATCGACCTCTACGGAGTGTGGCCCGGCAGGACGAACGCCGTCGATGTCGAGGCATCGCTCACGCCCTAGCCAACCCCCTGACCAGAGCTGCCTAGGAACAGGCTGCAAGGAGAACAAGATGCCATTTCGCAGAACACGGGGAATCCTCACAGGTTCCGAGAAGGCGGATCCAGCCATCGAAGCGGACGTCATCATGACGGCAGCTGTCGCTGGGTTCACCGCCGGTCGATTTCTCGACAACCAGCCCGTCCGCTTCGACATCAACCCGGCCGAACAGGCAGAGTGGGGATCATTCGAGCGGGTGATAAAGAAGCTCAACGCCGCGGTGGAGCCGTACGTGCGTGCGCGGGGAACCAAAGACAGCTCGATCAAGGCGGACTACGCCCCCAAGTTCGATCCCGACCACCGCGGCGTGATCATGGGTGTCTACCAGCTCGCGGGCCACACCACTCCGGCCAAGCTGACCGAGCCGGTGCTGACGGAGAAGGGGCGAGCCCTGTACGACCGGATCCGGCAGGATCAAACGCCTCAGTACGTGGGCGTCGGCGCGTACACCGGGTTCGTCGACAATCCCAACACCGAAGGCAACACCGACCCGGTCGGCCCCCGGTCGACCGCCCGATTCCTGATCCCGGACGCTGCCGCCGACGGTTCTCAAGAATCCCCGGTTCACCGGTGGCTGCCGTCCACCAACAGCCCCGTCTGGCACGCCCGACTGCGTCGCGGCACCCAGAGCGACTATGTCCCGTGGGGGGTGCTCGGCGGTGAGTCGGCCGCGAAGGAACCGGATCCGGATTCGAAACTGCCCCGAGCAGCCAACCGAGCCGATCAGATGACCGCCATCATCGAGTCACAGGGCATGGCCTATGTCGGCAAGCCGCTGACGCGTGAGGACATCGTCGGTTACACCCACGGCATGATCCAGGCGGTCTACAAGGCCTACTCGCTCGGCCCGGCGTGCGTTCCCTACGAGATCGCCGTGGGCGATCGAACGACGAAGCTTGCTTCATGCTTCCCGTGCACGATGTTCATAACCTCCCTGGGCTACCCGCCCTCCTCGAGCCACTTGGGTCGAGGTGAATCCTGGGCGCCGCTCTATCAGCCGCATAACCCGGGAGCGCGCCACGAACCGAACGAGAGCGCGGTCATTCGCGATCTCAACACCGCCTGGGCAGCCGCCTGTGGGGTGTGGCTCCAATACGGAATCGGCGTCCTGGCCCAGGCCAAGGTGGCCAAGAGCCATGCTGGCGCCGTGGAGGATCTTTACAACTTCGTGGAAACGCGGCGCAACGATCCCACTGTCGGCGCTACGCTCATTCTCGATGCGCTGACAATCCACCAGAAGGAGTCAACGCGGATCGACCAGACCTTGGAGAACCCATGATGAGCGCCGAGGTGGTTCACGATGGCTGACACCCTTTTCGCTGATGTCAGCGAATTCCAGGTACCGGTCAATGATCAGTACCCGTACAAGTTCCTGTCCATCCGCTCCAACGACGGCACCTACCGGGATAAGCATTTCGCCCAGAACTACACGTGGGCCAAGACTGCGCTGGCCAGCGGCCGTCTCACCGGATTGATCGTCTACTTCGTCTGGCACCCGAACTGGCAGGACGCGGTCAACACCCACACGAGCATGTGCGGCGGAAAGCCACACCCCAAGCAGGCGACCATGATCGACGTCGAATCGTGGGGTGGCAAGATCACCGGAAACCAGTCCACGGGCATCAATGCCGCCCGCGCGGCACTTGTGAAGTGGTATGGCGGCGACAAGCGGCGGGTGATCGGCTACGGCAACGCCGGCGACCTCACGTCGCTGTGGCCGAGTCGCGGCGACATCGGGATCGTCCTCGCGAACTACTCGTCCAACCCCGCCTTCCCCGGAAAGGTAGCGCATCAGTTCTCGGACAAGCAGTCGACGGCGCCGTTCGGGCCCTGCGATATCAACAGCGCTGACGGCCGGAGCCCGGCACAGTTCGCCACCCAACTCGGGCTCGCCTGAGCATCGGTGGGGCGAAGCACGACCAGCTGAACCACTCCACCGGCGGCTAGCGGCTGCCCCGATCGGGATGCGGTGGTGACACCGCATCCCGATCGGAGCCATGGTCGTAGCACCGCTCGAACCCGGTTTCGGTAGCGGGACGGACTGATCGCACTCCACTTGTGGCAGTTTCCAGGAGACGTCATGCATCGTGAACCCGAGCAGTCCCGGCAGCCCGACCAACGGACCGTCGCCGAGACCCTTGGCCGCTACGTGAGCGGTCTTGAGGCCAAGATGCAGGCGATTCCGGTTCCCGACGATCCGCTGGGCGAGGCAGGGCGGAAGTACGACGCGCTCATTGCTTGGTATGACAAGCACATTGCCCATGCGCGAGCACAGCTCGAGGCGATTCGGCAGTAGCTGACCAGCGCCTGGCCGTCGCGCCGGCGCAAGCGCGGTAGCTCTCTCACCACCTAGCCGGCGGTCAGCGGTCGGTCCAACAGCTCCGTACCCCTTTGCGAAATGTCTTCTGGAGATGTCATGCGTCCTGAGATTCAGCAGTTCCTGCTCGACCCGGTGGTGGATCCCGGCCATCCTCTTGAACCGGCTGTCCGGAACTCGCTCGAGCGGAGCTTCCAGACCGACCTCTCCCGGGTGCTAGTCCACGACGGCTCGGTCGCGGCGTGCGTGACAGACCACTTCGGTGTCGAGGCGTTGGCTTATGGCAACGACGTCTACTTCGCCGCCGGCCGATACCGCCCGACCTCTCAGAAGGGCCTGCGGCTGCTCGCACACGAGGTGGCGCACGTCGTGCAGCACGCGGCCGGCCAGACGCCGGGCGATGACCCGGCTGCCGGCTGCCGCGGCGGCGCGCGTTACGCACCGCTCGAACAGGCCGCTTGCCGGGCGGCCGACCAGGCGGCGCGCGGCCGGCTCGTCGACCGCTCACTGCGGCAGGCGCCGGTCGCCGTGGCCTCCAGCCGGCCGCCGGTGGTCCAGTTCCACCTCTCCTTCGAGCACCGCGCCCTGGGCGACCTGAACACGCTCGACATCATCGAGATCTCCAACGGCGGCCCGAGGCGGGCGGCGCTTCTGCAGCGGGAGCTGGACCTGCAGTGGCTGTGGCACGCCGATCCGGAATCGGTGACCGAGGAGCAGGTCAAGCGGCAATGCCCGGATATCCGGACGCTGCGCCTGCGCGGCAGCGACCTGCTTGTCACCTACGGCGAGCTGAACGCCCTGCCGGACTACCTGAGCAACGGCGAGCAGGCCGACCTGACGCCCAAGGACGTGATGCTGCCCATCCTGCAGTTCATCCGGCAGGAGACCCATATCCAGTTCGCCAAGCTGCTGGGCCGCGGCGGCTCCACCGAGCCGTTCAAGGACGCTGTGTACGCGCCGCACGACTTCATCCCCGACATGCTCGATCTTCTCGGAGAGAGCCTGGCGATCGACACGCTGACCGCACGCCTGGGGCAGGACGGGGTGGACCACTACGCCGGCCTGCTGGCGCGCAACGCCTGCCATTTCGCACCGTTCGCCTGGCACCGCTGGCAATCCTCCTATACGGCGGCCCAGGTGCTCGCCCAGCGAGCGCATGCCGAGGGCGATGACGATCAGCGGGCCCGGCTGACCCACGATGCCTGGCTGCAACTCGGCTATGCCGATCACTTCTTGCAGGACTCCTTCGCCGCTGGCCACCTGGTCAACAAGACGCTGATCATGCAGTGGTTCGTCGAGTGGGCGGCCACCAAGTCGCTGGTTCCCGTCGCCGAGTGGAACGCCGTGAAGAACATGGTGCCCAACCTGCAGCCCGGCATCGCCGGCCGGCACCTCTATGACCCCGACCACGCGGGCCCGTCGAATGACCCGCAAACTTCGGAGGATCTGGCCAGCTACCCGGCCCGGATGGGCAACACCGGACTGGTGCGGGGTGCCTCGACCAGCCTGGACGACGCCTACCAGGACTACTTCTACTTCCTGTCCAGCCTGGTCGCCCAGTCGGCCTCCGGCGCCATTCACGACTACTACAACGAGCACTCGCTCTCGGTCGCCTCGGTGGCGCAGAAGACGCCGTACGAGATCTTCGGCGACCACACCCTGTTCAGCGGCAGGAACGGAGCCGCCGGCGCGCAGGCGACCAGCTTCGCGGCGCAGCTGTCCCAGCAGAGCCTGGCCGACACCCTGAAAGACGGGCAGACCGACACCACGGCCCGGATGATCCGCGACCACTTCCCGACCCAGGTCAAGTCCGGTGACAACCTGCTCAGCCTCGAGCACTGGAACGACACCCAGCAGGACTTCTGCGTCGAGAAGATCTTTCCGGGCCTGCACGAGTTCATCGTCCGGGCGATCAAGCCCATCGTCCCCAATCTCGCCCGCGATCAGGATCTGGCGGTGCGCTGGAGTGCGGACCTCAAGGACACCGGGTTCACCACCACCAGCGTCCTCACCGTCGGCAACCGGCTTTTCTCAGCCTCCAACGGCTATCTCTACGAGGTGCACCCGCAGACGGGCGCGATGCTGAATCGCCTGATGCTCACCCGCCCGGGCGAGGACGGCGACTACGAGACGCGCCTGACCTCTGACGGGAACCGGGTGTACGTCGGCGTGCACGGCGCTGTCCTCGGCGTCGACATCGCGCACTTCGGACTCGCCTGGACTGCCAACCTGCCCGGCGCCGACCTGAACTCGGTCGACGTGCTCGCCAACGGCGGCGCGCTGCTGGCCGGCTCGAACGGCTCGGTGCACCGGCTCAACCCGGACACCGGTCACGTCGATGCCACGATCAGACTCGGCAGCAAGATCGGTGTCGGCGATTACAGCATGCGGCTGGCGGTCACCGGATCGACCCTGATCGTCGGCACGCACGGTTGGGTGTACGGAGTGTCCTTGCCGGCGCTGACCAAGTCCTGGGAGACCAGCCTGCCCAAGTCCGGGTACCACCTGGTGGAGGTGCTGCCGCGCAACGGCCGGCTCTACGCCGGCAGCAACGGCTACGCCTACCAGCTGGACCCCGGCAACGGCGCCGTGCGGCAGTCGCTGCGGGTGGTCGACGCCGTCGGGGTCGGCGACTACACCACCACGCTGGCCGCCAATGACCAGACGCTGTTCGTCGGCGTCCACGGCTACGTCTACGGCATCAGCCTCGGCGACTGGGCACGGGCGGCCTGGGAGGCGAACCTGGCCGGCAACCGGTACGCGATGGTCCATCTGGCGCTGTCGGGCAACCAGCTGCTGGCCGGTTCCTACGGGTTACCTCTTCCGGATCGACCCCGCGGACGGCACGGTGGTGCGCTCGGCGCTGCTCACCATGAGCGTCGGCGTGGGCACCTACGAGACCAGGGTCCTCTTCGACCCGGCCGGCAACCACGTCTTCGCCGGTGTGCACGGCTACGCCTACAAGGTCGCCGCGAATCGGCCCTAGCGCGGCGGCTGCGTCGGTCAGCGGGTGTCGTTCGGCGATGAACACCGCGTGCTCACCACGGTGTCGGGTTCGCGGCGATGACGTCCTCGGTCAGCAGCGCTCCGGCGAAGTCGGCGCGCGCCCGGGCCAGCACGTCCGGATCGGGTAGCGGTTGGCCATACCAGGGTGTGAGATCGCGGGCCTGGACGAGGTGCCGACCCTCGCCGAGGTCTGTGACCTCCCATCCGGACAGGTCGTGGGCCCGCTCCAGGTGCGCGGTGCGCAGCACCTGGATGCCGTTGGCGTCGGGCACATACCGATCGAGCAGGTGCCCGTTGTACCGCATGTGGTACCCCTGGACGCCAGGGAACGGCTGCACGACATCGGCGGTGTCGATGCCGATCGAGTAGCGCCCCGCCGGGCGGATGAAGCCCTGGTCGGTGTCAGCGGGCGACGCGGTCAGCGCCGCTCGCAGGCGCTCGACCATCGGCTGCCAGCTTCCCGCCTCGTCGATGGTGTCCTGGTACAGGCCCATCCCGCCTGGCGTGAACGACACGTGCGTCGCCCGCTGGCTCGCGTCGTCCATGAAGTCGAGCCCCGCCATGCCGGTGGCGTGCAACGACCGGGCCAGCGGCTCTGTCGCATCGTCCAGGTCGACCGCCACGACGTAGATGTTGTGCCGCAACCGCATCTCGGCGCCGGGCAACCGCGCCCAGCGGTCCGCGGCCGCGGTGATCCGGGCGGTCGCGGCGGCGGGCACGTGCCAGTGCGAGGTGCGGTACGGATCGGCCGTCATCGCGGCGAGGTCGACGGTGTACACCAGGTAGGCGGCCGGCTGGGGCGGAAGCTCGGAGCTCAGGTAGGGCGGGTGCTTCACCTGGGGCGCGCCCTGCAGCGCGCCGGTCAGGCCGCGGCTCTCGAGCCGGTGGGTGAACTCCGCGATCCACTGGTGCAGCAGGTCCCGGTCGGCGCAGTGGGTCAGCAGCACGGCATACCCCTGCGGAGCATGGCTGGGCGCCTCGGCCCACACGCCTTCCTCGGCCAGAGCGTTCGCCTCGGCCGCCGCGGCGGCGAAGTCGTCCAGGCTCCCCGTCCTGGTGCGCAGGACAAGCCACATGTCATCGCCGCCGAGCTTGCGCCACTCCTTCTCGATGGACGGCATCCGCACCTGAACGCCTGCCTGACCCGCCATGTACAACGCTCCTCAGTTCTTGATCGCCGGGAAGCCTACGGCTAGGGCGAGCAAGTCACTGATCAGCCGGACTGCCCAGCGCAACCGAAGTCGCGCACGTATCAAATTCGTCCGCGTACGGGCTCTATCTACGGGGAAGTGATGACTTCGCGCGCTCACTGCCGGCACGGCGGCCAGCGCGTCCGGGCTTCGAGTCGAAAGGGTGAGGTGTGAAGGCGTACGTCGCTGTCCTGCGCATAGCCGACTACCGGTTGCTCTGGACGGCGTTGGTGATCAACCTGTTGGGCGACGGCGCGACCTACACCGCGCTGGCCTGGATCACCGTCGAGCGCGCGGGCGCCGGCGGGCTGGGCGTGCTCGGGGTATGCCTCACCCTGCCGGTGATCGCGGGCGGCGCGGTGATCGGCCCGTTGCTGGACCGCTTCTCCCGGCGCAAGCTGTTCATCTACGACTCGGTGTTCCGCGCGGCGGTGGTCGCGCTCATCCCGCTGCTGGCCGCGCTGGACATGCTGGCGATGTGGCACCTGTACGGGGTGGCGTTGGTCTACGGGCTGCTCAAGATCATCCCGCTGGCCGGCACCCCCGCGGTGCTTCCCGAGCTCGTTCCGGCAGAGGACCTGCAGGCCGCGTCCGGGCTGGAGGCCACCGCGATGGGCGTGGCCAACGTCGTCGGCCCGGCGCTGGGCGCGGTGCTGATCACCCTGATCGGCTCCTCGAACGTGCTGCTGCTCGATGCCCTCACCTACCTGGCGTTCGCGTTCCTGATCAGCCGGATCAAAGCGCCCCTGGACCGGCCGGCCCGCGTCGAGGACGGCAGCCGGAAACGCAAGTCGGGCTGGGCGCCGGTGTTCGACATGATCGTCCACGACAAGTTCCTGCTGTCGCTCACCCTGTCCTTCGCTGCCTTCAACATCTCGGTCGGCGCGCTGCTGGTGGCGCTGCCATGGCTGGCCAAGTTCGAGTTCGCCAGCGGCCCCGGCATTCTCGGCCTGCTGCTCGCCGTCCTCGCCGCGGCCGAACTGGTCGGCTCGCTGGTCTCGGGCGGGATGAAGACCACCGAGAAACAGATGCTGCGGATCGGTCAGCTCCAGATCATCGCCGGCGGCCTGCTGCTGCTGATGGTGTACCGGAGCCTGCCGGTGATCCTGATCGCCCTGCTGCTGACCGGCATCCTGTCCGCTCCGATGACCGTGATGGGCGGGGTCGTACGGATGACGCGCACCCCCCAGGAGATGCGTGGCCGGGCGATGACGCTGATGCGCACCACGATGGCCGGCGCCCTGCCCTTCGGCGCGGCGATCGGCGGCATCCTGCTCAGTGGCGACCACTACACCGAGCTGATCGTGCTGGTCACGATCCTGGCCGCCGCGCCCGGTGTCTTCACCGTGCTGATCTTCCGCAGCGTGCCGTTCCGGCTGGGGGTGAGCGCCGATGCCGACCGCGCCCCGGCCGCCGTCGAGTCCTGAGCCGCTCGAGCTGATTCCCGACCACCCCCGCTCCGTCGCGGGCGAGGACCTGGCCTGGGTGGCCGCGCCCGCCGACGGCCACGACCCGGCCGCCGTCCTCGCGGCGTTCCTGGTGGTGCTGCACAAGTACACCGGCCAGGCCGAGCTGCTGCTGGACGTGGAGCTGGCGGGTCGGGCGGGCGCGCTGTCGGTGACCGTCGATCCGGACGTGACCGCGGCGCGAGTGCTGGCCGGGGCCGAGCACGGGCCCTGCTGGCACACCCCGATCCGGTTCGCCGACCACCCGGTGCTGGCGATGCCTGATCAGGACGTCGACCTGGTGCTCAGCACCTACGGCGCCGGGCTGCGGGTGGGTTATCGCGTCGGGCTGTTCGAGCCCGGCACTGCGGCGCGGCTGGTCGAGCATGTGCGCCGGGCGCTGCGTCAGCGCCAGAGTCCGGTGCGGGCGGTGAGCCTGGTCGCCGGGGACGAGCGAGAACTCATTCTCGGCCGGTTCAACGACACCGGCCGGCCCTACCCTGCCGACATCCCCGTCCACCGGCTGTTCGAGGAGCAGGCCCGCCAGGCGCCGGACGCGCTCGCCGTGACCTGGCGCGACCAGCGGCTGAGCTACCGGCAGCTCGACGAGCGGGCCGACGTCCTGTGCGCCGCGCTGCGGGTGGCCGGCGTGCGTCCGGGTGACCCGGTCGGGCTGCGTATCGCCCGCACGCCGGACCTGGTGGTCAGCGTGCTGGCGATCCTCAAGTCCGGCGCGGCCTACCTGCCGATCGATCCGGAGTACCCGCCGGGACGGGTGGAATTCTTGCTGGCCGACTCCGGCGCCCGGGTGCTGATCACCGACTCACCGCACGACTTCGCCTTCACCGGCACGGTGCTGAACCCCGGCACGGTTCCGGAACCTGGCACGGTTCCGGAACCTGGCATGGTTCTGAACCCTGGCGCCACCGCTCAGCACCCGACGCGGGACGCGACAGAGGCCGGCCAACCCGACCTGGCTGCCGACCGTGCGGTGGCCTTTCTGTGCTACACCTCCGGCACCACCGGCCGGCCCAAGGGCGTGCGGATCACCCATCGCAACGTGGTGCGGTTGGTGCGGGGAGTGGAGTACTGCGAGTTCGGACCGCACACCCGCATCCTGCCCAGCGGCTCGATCTCCTTTGACGCCAGTACATTCGAGCTGTGGGCGGCCCTGCTCAACGGCGGCAGCCTGCACCTGGTCGGCAACGACGTCATCCTCAGTGCCCGCGCGCTCAGCGCGGAGCTGACCGCGCGGCGGATCACCACCATGTGGCTGACCGCGCCGCTGCTCAACCAGCTCGTCGAGCAGGATCCGACGGTCTTTCGCCTGCTGCGGGAACTGTTCACCGGCGGTGACGTGCTGTCGCCGACGCACGTGGCGAAGGTGCTGGACGCGTGCCCGGAGCTGACCCTGATCAACGCCTACGGCCCGACCGAGAACGCCACCTTCTCCCTGACCCACCAGATCGAGCACGAGGACCTGCGCCGCAACGCCCTGGCCGGCATCCCGGTCGGGCGGCCGATCGCGAACTCCACGGCGTACGTGCTCGACGCCGACGGTGGCCTGTGCCCGGTCGGCGTGCCCGGTGAGCTGTGCTTCGGCGGCGACGGGGTGGCCGCGGGCTACCTCGGACGTCCCGAGCTGACGGCCGAGAAGTTCGTCGCGGACCCGTTCATCGGCGGGCGGATGTACCGCAGCGGCGACCTCGGCCGGTTCCGGCCCGACGGCGCCGTCGAGTTCCTCGGCCGCCGCGACCAGCAGGTGAAGGTGCGCGGTTTCCGGATCGAGCTGGGCGAGGTGGAGAACGTCCTGCTCAGCCACCCGGACATCGCCGAAGCCGCGGTGACGGCTCGCGACCGCTCCAGCGGAGCGGACAAGTACCTGTGCGCCTACTACGTGGCGCGGCGGCCGGTGGCCGATCTGCGCGCGCACCTGGAGCGGGTGCTGCCGCCGCACGCGGTGCCCGCCTACCTGATCGAGCTGGCTGAGTTGCCGTTGCATCCCAACGGCAAACTGGATCGTGCCCGGCTGCCCGAGCCGGACGGTTCGCGGCTGCTCACCGGCGTCGAGCACGTCGCGCCGCGCAACGAGCTCGAGCGGGTGCTGGTGCGGCTGGCCGAGGATGCGCTGGGCCTGGTCGGCATCGGCATGCGGCATGACCTGCGTGACCTGGGCTCGGACTCGCTGACCGCGACCCTGCTCGCCGGCGCGATGGCCGAGCGGTTGGGACGGCAGCTGCCGGTGAGCGTGGTGCTGCGCAGCGGTTCGCTGGCCCGGCTGGCCGAGCTGGTGGGCCGGGCCGAACCCGCCACCGCACCGGTGATCCCGCCGGCGGCCGAAGCCGCCAGCTATCCGCTCACCCCGCAGCAACGCCAGCTCTACTTCGAGCAGCTCAAGGATCCGAGCGCGGTGCACTACAACGTGCCGGTCACCCTCGACCTGCCCGCCGACACCGACCCGGCCCGGCTGGCCGAGGCGCTGCGCCTGCTCGCCGAACGCCACGAGGCGCTGCGCACCTGCTTCGTCCTGGACGGGCAGGAGGCGCGTCAGCGGATCGAATCCGAGATCACCCTGCCACTGCAGGTCAATCCGCTGACGGGCGCGCCGGTCGAGCCGTTCGTCGCGCCCTTCGACCTGGACACCGCTCCGCTCTGGCGGGCCGAACTGCGGCGCACCGAGGAGCACCTGCGGCTGCGCCTGGACCTGCACCACCTGATCATCGACGGGTTCTCGCTGCGGATCCTGCTGACCGACCTGGCAGCGCTCTACGCGGGGCAGCCGGTCGCCGAGCCCGCCGTCCGCTACCGCGACTACGCGGCCTGGCTGGCCGGCCCGGCCGGCGCCTGCCTCGCCGAACAGCAGCGCGGTCACTGGCAGCGGGTGTTCGCGACACCGCCGGCGCGTGCGGATCTGCCGCTGGCAGCACCCCGCCCGCCCCTTCGCCCGCTGGACGGTGACGTGCTGGAGTTCGACCTCGGCCGTGACCGGACGGGCGCGCTGCGCGAGCTGGCCCGCGACTACGAGGTGACGCTGTTCGCGGTGCTCGCCGCCGCGCACGGCATCATGCTGGCCCGGCTCACCGGATCCGGCGACGTGGTGCTCGGCACGCCGGTGTCCGGACGGACCGCGCCGGGCCTGCACCGCACGGCGGGCATGCTCGCCAACACCGTGTGCCTGCGCACCACGGTGGACCCCGACCAGAGCTTCGCCCAGTACCTGCGCCGGGTCGCCGGCGTCGCCGAGGAAGCCTTTGCGCATCAGGACTTTCCGTTCTCAGACGTGGTCGAGATGGCCCAGCCGAGCCGTGACTACAGCCGCACACCGCTGTTCGACGCGCTGATCGCGTTGCACAGCAGCCGTTACCTGCACATCGACTTCGCCGGCCGCGGCGTCCAGGTGCGACTGGAGCCGACCGGCCAGAGCGTGTTCGACCTGAACATGCAGATCTACGAGGCCGGCGACACGCTGCGGGTGAGCTGGCACCACTCCAGTGCCCTGCTGCGCCGGGCCGAGGTCGAGCAGTGGCGCGATGACTTCCTGCACATCCTCGACACCGTGCGGGCCGATCCGAGAACACCGGTCGCGGCGTTCATCGCCGCGGCGCACACCGCCGTCTTCGATTTCGATCTTTGACCCCGCGAGACCTCTGCCCACGAGCTGTTGAGGACCATCCATGTCACACACCGATCTCGTCGTGCCGACGACGAGTTTCCCCGCCGATTTCGCACCGGACGCCGAGCGTGCCGCCGCTGAGCACGCCGCTGCCGGTGGATCGGTCGGCTTTCACCTGACCCGGCTGCCGGCCGAGCTCAGCGCACGCCTGGACCGGATCAGCCGGGGCCGGGACGAGCTGCTGCAGGCCGTGCTGGCTGCCGTCGCGGTGGCGCTGCTCGGCCGCTACACCCGCGAGGACGAGGTGTCGCTGGGGCTGCCGGACGTCTCGGGTAGCGGCGTGCTGCGGGTGGACCCGACCGGCACCCTGCGCGAACTGCTCGGCCGGGTGGCCGCCGCGGGGCCGATCGCGGTGCCTGGCCTGGTCACCGACGTCCTGGTCGAGCTGGCGGCCGGGCCACCGGCAGGCCCGGGCGGCGCCGGTGTCCGGTTCACCGCCTACCGCGAGGCCGGCGCGCTGACGGTGACCGTCAGCTACGACAGCTCCCGCTACGCCGAGACCAGCATCAGCTGGATCGCCCGCCAGTATCAGCTGCTGCTCGAGGCGGCCACCGCCGAGCCGGACCGGCCGGTCACCGAGCTGCCGCTGAGCACTGTCGAGGATGCGGCGATCATCGCGGCGAGCAACGCCACCGAGCGCGGCTTCGACTCCGAAGCCACCATCCACGGCCTGTTCGCCCGGCAGGCCGCCGCCACCCCGGACGCGCCGGCCCTGCTCAGCTCCGCGGGCGTGCTGAGCTACGCCGAGCTCGACGCCCGCTCCAACCAGCTGGCGCACACCCTGCGCGAGCACGGCGTGGGCCCCGACGTGGTGGTGGCGCTGCTGGCCGAGCGGTCACCGGAGCTGATCGTCGCCATCCTGGCGGTGCTCAAGGCGGGCGGGGCGTACCTGCCGCTGGACCCGTCCTACCCGCCGGCGCGGATCGGCTACCAGCTCAGCGACAGCCGGGCCCGGCTGGTGCTCGCCCAGGCCCGCTTCGCCGGCCTGGCAAGCACAGCAAACACAGCCGAGACGGCAAACACAGCCGAGACGGCAAGCACCGCCGAGACGGCAAGCACCGCCGACACAGCTGAACCGCTGCCGGTGCTCGAGCTGGAGGATCCGGCCAGCTACCGCGCCGACACCGGGCCGGTGCCGCCCGAGGGCGATGCCGGTGACCTGGCCTATCTGATCTACACCTCCGGTTCGACCGGCGCGCCGAAGGGCGTGCTGGTCGAGCACCGCAGCGTGGTCAACCGGCTGTCCTGGATGCAGAACGCCTATCCGATCGCGGCCGGTGACGTCCTGCTGCAGAAGACCTCGATCTCTTTCGACGTCTCGGTCTGGGAGCTGTTCTGGTGGTCGTTCACCGGCGCGGCGCTGGCGCTGCCCGATCCCGGCGCGGAGAAGGACCCGGCCCTGCTGGCGGCTGCCATCGAGCGCCATCAGGTGAGCACGGCGCACTTCGTGCCGTCGATGCTGACGATGTTCCTGGTCTGGGCCGAGCGGGCCGGCGCGGCGCCACGGTTGGCGAGCCTGCGACGGGTCTTCGCCAGCGGCGAGGCGCTCACTCCGGGCCAGGCCGGCCGCTTCGCCCAACTCCTCGGCGGCGCGGAGCTGATCAACCTCTACGGCCCGACCGAGGCGACGGTGGACGTCACCCATCAGCCGACCCGGGGACTGCGCGGGCTGGCCCGGCTGCCGATCGGCAAGCCGATCGACAACATCCGGATGTACGTGCTGGACCCGCACGGCAACCAGACGCCGGTCGGGATGCCCGGCGAGCTGCACGTCGCCGGCGTGGGACTGGCACGCGGCTACCTGCATCGGCCGGAGCTGACCGCCGAGCGGTTTCTCGACGGCGCCGCGGTGGGCGAGCGGCGGCTCTACCGCACCGGCGACCTGGCGCGGTGGCTGCCCGACGGCAGGCTCGACTACCTGGGCCGGGTGGACCTGCAGGTCAAGGTGCGCGGGTTCCGGGTCGAGCCCGGTGGGATCGAGGAGCGGCTGAGGGCCCACCCGGCCGTGGCCGACGCCGCCGTGGTCGCCGTCGACGACGGCTGGCAGAACTCGCTGCGGGGCTTCGTGGTGCCGCGCGAGCCGGTCACGGAGTCCGCGCTGAAGCAGCACCTGCGCCAGACCCTGCCCGAGCACGAGGTGCCCGGCCGGATCCTGACGCTGGAGGAGTTGCCGTTGACACCCAACGGAAAACTCGACCGGGCCTGGCTTGCCGGGCCGCAGGCCACCCGTGCCAGGGCCGGCGCCCAGGTCGAGCCGCGGACCGCCACCGAGCAGACCCTGGCAAGGATCTGGCGCGAGGTGCTCGGCAAGGACCGGATCGGCGTGCACGACAACTTCTTCGCCCTGGGCGGCAACTCGATCCACTTCGTCGAGGTGCTGGCCAAGTCCCGCGCCGCCGGCCTGGACTACACCTTTCAACAGCTGTTCCGCTCGCAGAGCATCGCCGCGCTCGCCGAGAGCATCGAGGCCGCCTCTGCCGATGAGCAGGCCGATGTGGCCGCCCGCGGCGGCTTCCAGCCGTTCGAGCTGATCTCGGCCGAGGACCGGGCGTTGCTGCCCCCTGACGCCGAGGACGCCTACCCGCTGTCGATGCTCCAGGCCGGGCTGATCTTCCAGACCGAGATCACCGGTGGCCTCGGCCAGTACCACGACGTGCTCAGCTACTCGATCACCGGGACGTTCGACGCCCCGGCCTTCACCGAGGCGGTCCGGCTGCTGAGCCTGCGCCATCCGATCCTGCGCACCAGCTACCACCTCACCGGCTACAGCGAGTTCCTCCAGGTGGTGCACCGCCGGGTGCGGCCCCCGCTTGCGGTGGCCGACCTGCGGCAGTTGGACAGCCAGTCACAGGCGGCCTGGCACGAGCGGTGGCTGGCGGCCGAGAAGGCCCGCCACTTCGACTGGGAACGCGGCGAGCTGGTCACCCTGCACGTGCAGATCCTCAGCGACGAGCAGTACCGCTACACGGTGAGCCAGCACAACTCGGCGCTGGACGGCTGGAGCATCAGCCTGCTGCACACCCAGCTGTTCCAGCTGTACTACCAGCTGCGCGAGCAGCAGTCGGCCCGGGCCGCCGGCGCCGAAGGGGCTGCTGACGCGGTCGCGCAGGTGGACAACCACCTGCGCAACTTCATCGGCCTGGAACGCGAGGCGCTGCGCTCTGCGGAGTCCAGGGACTTCTGGCTGCGGGTCCTGGACGGCGCGGAGTCGACGAACGTGCCGCGCCGGCCGGGTGCGGTGGACACCGCCGACTTCCAGGTGGTGCTGCGCGACGTGCCGCTGCCCGGCGGGCTCACCCAGCGGATCAGCGAGCTGGCGGACTCGCTGTCGGTGCCGTTCAAGGACGTGCTGCTGGCCGCCCACGCCAAGGTGCTCGGCCTGGTGTCGGGGCAGCGAGAGGTCACCACCGGCTACGAGCACAGCGGCCGGCCGGAGCTGCCGGGCGCTGAGACGACGCTGGGCCTGCACCTCAACAGCCTGCCGTTCCGGATCACGCTCAGCGGGGACGGTCAGGGGGCCGAGGAGGCCCAGGAGTCGTGGGCCGACCTGATCAGGCAGGTGTACCAGGCCGAGCTGGACCTGCTGCCGCACCGGCGCTACCCGATGGCCAAGATGAAGCAGGACCTCGGCACCCAACGGGTGCTGTTCGGCACCACCTTCAACTTCACCCACTTCTACCTGCTGAAGAACCTCAAGCTGCTGCCGGAGTTCTCGCTGCTGGAGATGCGGGTGGACTCCGAGACCGAGTTCAGCTTCCGGACCGAGTTCTCCCGGCACTTCTCCGACGACGAGCTGCGGCTGTGCCTGCACTACCACAGCCACCTCTACGACCAGGCCCAGATCGACCGGATCGGCGGGTACTTCGTCCGGGTGCTGGAGCTGATGGCCGCCGAGCCCACCGCCAGCCACAGCGCCCGGCAGTTGCTGGCCGCCGAGGACCTGGCGCTGATCGGCGCCGCGGCGAGCACCGCGCCGGCGGCGCCCGCTGGGCCGGCGTCGCGGCCGGCGGCGGCGTCCAGGGAGACGGTGGACGCCATCGCCGCGGTGTGGGCGCGGGTGCTCGACCTGCCGGCCAAGCAGATCGAGGATTCCGGTGACTTCTTCGAACTCGGCGGCAACTCGCTGTCGGCGCTGCGGGTCGTGCTGGAGCTCGACGGCCTGATCACCCTGAGCGATCTCACCCGACACTCGCGGCTGGCCGAGCTGGCCGGACTGGCCGACCGGCGCCGGCGCCCGGAGAACGACCTGCTGCAGCTGCTGTCAGCCACCGCCGCCGGCGCCCGCTGCGCGCTGATCTGCGTCCCCTACCCGTGCGGGCACCCGATCAACTTCAAGCCGCTGGCCGACTCGGTGGCGCGGATGAGCGACGCGATCGCGGTGTGGGGCGTGGAGTTGCCCGGCCATGCCCCGGTCTCGGGCGGTGAGTTCACCGATATCGCCGAGGCGGCGCGCATGGCGATCGCCGAGATCGAGGTGAAGGCCGACCTGCCGATCATCCTCTGGGGCCACTGCGGCGGCGCCGCGTTCACCGTCGAGCTGGCACGGCTACTGGAGGACCAGGGCTTCGACCTGCGGCACGTGTTCATCGGCTCCAAGCTGCTTCCCACGGTGCCCGAGATGCGCCACAACATCGAGCTGATGGACAGCTGGAGCGACTCCCAGATCATCCGCTACATGGTCACCGAGACCGGCTACACCGACCTGGACGGCCTGGACAGCGGGCACACCGCGTTGATGGGCCGGATCTTCCGGCATGACGTGGGCGGTGGTTACCGCTATCTCATCGACACCGTGCAGGGCGGCCCGGCCTGGAAGCTGGCGACGCCGGTCACCGTGGTGGTCGCTGAGGACGATCTGGGCCTGGCGCGGGCGGGCCAGGAGTACGCCGGCTGGGCACTGCTGGCCTCCGACGTCCGGTTCCACCGGGTGCCGTCGGGCGGCCACTACTTCGTGCGCACCAACCCCGAGGCCACCGGCGAGCTGGTCGTGCGGACGTGGACGCGGGAGCCGTCGGCCACCGGGCTGCCGGCCACCGGGCTGTCGGCCACCGAGCTGGAGGTCTGAGTGTCCGAGATCCCGGTGCTGTGCTTTCCGTTCGCGGGAGCGGGCGCCTCGGCCTTCCGCCGCGCCCAGGAGTACGGCAGTGACACCGTCCGGATCTGCCCGCTGCAGCTGCCCGGCCGCGAGGACCGCTTCGACGAGCCGGCCTGCACCGACGCGGTCGCCGCCGTCGATGACCTGCTGCCGGTCGCGCTCGACCTGCTGGCGGGCAGCTCGGCCGTCGCGGTGTTCGGCCACAGCCTGGGCGCGGTGCTGGCCTACGAGATGGCCCACCGGTTGCGCCAGCTGCCCGGGCCCGAGCTGGTGCGGGTCTTCGTCAGCGGCTCGCCAGGGCCCTGGACCCGGCGCGAGATCCGCGCGACCGGGATGAGCGATGAGGACTTCCTGCGCCAGGTCCGGGGCTTCGCCGGCTACACC
Source organism: Jatrophihabitans sp. (assembly GCA_036389035.1). Classification (NCBI taxonomy): domain Bacteria; kingdom Bacillati; phylum Actinomycetota; class Actinomycetes; order Jatrophihabitantales; family Jatrophihabitantaceae; genus Jatrophihabitans; species Jatrophihabitans sp. Next base: position 111,145 of record DASVQQ010000018.1, on the reverse strand, counting down.
CATCCCGCGCTGGAACACCCCGAGCTGCGCGAGATGCTGCTGCCGACGCTGCGCGCGGACGTGGAGATGCACGAGAACTACCTCGCCGCGCCGAGCAGGCTGCTCGACGTGCCGATCACCTCGATCCGCGGCGACCAGGACGAGCTGGTGTCAGCGGAGCAGGCGGCCGAGTGGAGCGCGGCGACCACCGCCGGTTGCCAGCTGCGCGAGGTGCCCGGCAATCACATGTACCTGGTCGACTCACCGGCCGAACTGGTCCGGCTGATGGACTCCGAACTGGCGCCGAAGGCGACGCGGTGAGCACCGTGCTGGGCGGTGACGCGGTGAGCACCGTGCTGGGCGTCGACGCGGTGAGCACCGTGCTGGGCGTCGACCTGCCTGCGGGGGCTGACCAGCGGTTGGCGGGCAAGGCGGCCATCGTCACCGGCGCGGCGCGCGGCATCGGCCGGTCCTGCGCCCTGGCCTTCGCCCGGGCCGGCGCTGACCTGCTGCTGCTGGACATCGGGCACGACCTGGCGGGGGTGCCCTACCCGCTGGGCACCGCAAGCCAACTGGAGCACACCGCCCAGCTCTGCCGGCAGGCGGGTGGCCCGGTCTCGACGGTGTTGACCGTCCAGGCCGATGTGCGCGACAGCGAGGCCGTCCGCCGGGCGGTCGACGTCGCGATCGAGCGGTTCGGCCGGGTGGATGTGCTGCTCAACAACGCCGGCATCGCCGCGCCGTCGGGCAAGGCGGTGCACGACATCGAAGCGCGGGAGTGGGACCTGATGCTGGACGTGGACGTCTCCGGCGCCTGGCGGATGATCCGGGCGGTCGGAAAGGTGATGTGCCACCAGCGCAGCGGCAGCATCATCAACGTGGCCTCGACCGCCGGGCTGGTGGGCTACCGCAACTTCGCCGGCTACGTCACCGCCAAGCACGCCCTGGTCGGGCTGTCCAAGGCCGCGGCGCTGGACTTGGCTCCCTTCAAGGTGCGGGTCAACGCGCTCTGCCCCGGTTCGGTCCGCGACGAACCGGCGGTGGAGGGCCGGATGCTCACCGAGATAGCGCGCTCGCTGGAGGTCCCGGTGGACGAGCACGAGCACACCTTCGTCACAGCGCAGCCGATGAACGCCCTGATCGAGCCCGAGGACGTAGCGGGCGCCGCTCTCTGGCTGGCCTCGGACGAGTCGCGACAGGTGACCGGCAGCGCGGTGCCGGTCGACGGCGGGTACCTCAGCCGATGACCGCCGGTGATGGCCGTGGGATGGGCGCGGGCAGCCAGGCGGGCCGGCTGTGCCAGGCGCTGGTGGCGCGCATCGGGACCGGCGCGGCTGAGGATCGGTTGCCCGCCAACGTCGAGCTGGCCACCGCAACCCGGCTCTGGACGCAGGACGTCCCCGGCGGCGCCGGGTCCGCGATCGCCGCGCGGCGACGTGACCGCGAGCTGTCCCGGCCGGTGGACCCGCAGGCCGGCCCGGGCGTCCGGGTGGTGCTGCTGCGCTATGCCGACGGGCTCGCCGACCTGGTCGTCGTCGCGCACCGAGCCGTGGCCGACCCCGGCTCGGTGCTGCGCGCGGTGCTCGGCGCGCCGGAGCCGGTGGCGCGGCTGGACGCCGACCTCGACGAGCGGCTGCGAGCCGGCCTGGCCAGGTTGGACCGGCTGGACCCGCCGGACTGGGGCCTGGGCCGGCCCGGCTCGGACGCCATGGTCAGCCTGCCGTTCACCGCGCCCGAAGGGGCCGGCGGGCCGGCCGGCGTGGCGCTGACCGCGGCGCTCGGCCTGGCGCTGGCCACCTGCACCGGCCAGCAGCGGGTCAGCATCGGGGTCGACCCGGTGCTCAGCGTGGAACTCGACTGCGCGGGCCGGACCACGGTGGCGGACTACCTCAGCGGCGTGCGGCAGGCGCTGGAGCATCCGGTGACCGGCGCCGCCCCGCTCATCGGGTTGACGGTTACCGACCAGCCCGGCGCCGGCCGGCCATTCCTGGCGCCGGTGCACCCGCTGTCGATCTGGGTCAGCGACCCCGCCGGCCGGTCGGACGTCCACGGCGGGCTGCGCGGCGGCTGCTGGTTCCGGCTCGGCGCCTTCGACCCGGCCGTGGCGCACCGGCTCGTCCGGATGATCGGCGTCGCGCACCGCAACCTGGCAGCCGCGGACCCACGCACGCCGATCGGCGAGGTGGCGCTGTTCGACGCCGAGGACCTGCTGGCGCTGGCCGAGCTGGGCGGGCTGGGACGCCCGCTGCCGGCCGGTGACCGGTGCAATGCCCACCAACGGATCTGCGACGCGGTGCGGGCGCATGCCGAGCGTGCCCCGGAGTCGGTCGCGCTGTGCTTCGAGCAGCAGCGGCTGAGCTACCGCGAGCTCGACGAGCGGGCCAACCGGGGCGCGCACGCGCTGGCGGCGGCCGGGGTGCGGCCCGGTGACCGGGTCGGGGTGTGCCTGGAACGCTCGCTCGAGCTGGTCGTGATGCTGCTGGCGGTGCTCAAGGCCGGCGCGGCCTACGTTCCGATGGACGCCGGCTATCCGGCCGACCGGCTGGCCTACACCGCGACCGACGCCGGGCTGCCGGTGGTGATCACCGAGTCGGCGGACTTCCCGCGGCTGCCCGGGGTGCGGCTGCTGCGTCCGGACGCGCTGCAGTCAGCAGACTGGCCGGCGACCGAACCCCCGGCGACCGAACCCCCGGCCGGCTGCGCCGACGATGCCGCCGACGCCCGCTGCGCCGACGCCGCCTACGTCATCTACACCTCCGGTTCCACCGGCCGGCCCAAGGGCGTGGTGGTCTCGCACCGCAACGTGCTGAGCCTGCTGGCCGCCACCCGGGACGAGTTCGCCTTCGGCAGCTCCGACGTCTGGACGCTGTTTCACTCCAGCGCGTTCGACTTCTCGGTGTGGGAGATCTGGGGTTGCCTGAGCACCGGCGGCAGGCTGGTGGTGGTGCCGCACTGGTCCGCGCGTGATCCGGAGCAGTTCGCCGAGCTGCTGCACGCCGAGCAGGTCAGCGTGCTCAACCAGACGCCCAGTGCCTTCAGCCAGCTCACCGAGGTCGATCGGCGCCGGCCGTTGCCGGCCTCGCTGCGGTTGGTGATCTTCGGTGGCGAGCCGCTGGACACCCGGCCGCTGCGGTCCTGGTTCGATCGCCATCCCGAGGCCGACTGCCGGCTGGTCAACATGTTCGGCATCACCGAGACCACCGTGCACGTCACCGCCCAGACCCTCGGACGGCGCGAGGCGCTGGCCGGCTCCCGGTCGGTGGGGCCTCCGCTGCCCGGCTGGCATCTGAGCGTGCTGGACCCACAGGGCCGGCCGGTGCCGCCCGGAGTGTCCGGCGAGATCTACGTCGGTGGCGCCGGGGTGGCCGCGGGATACCTCAACCAGCCGGAGCTGACCGCCCAGCGATTCGTCGAGGACCCGTACGCGCCGGGGCCGCGCTATCGCAGCGGCGACCGTGGCCGGCTGCTTCCCGACGGGCGGCTGGAGCACCTGGGACGCCTGGACAGCCAGGTCAAGCTGCGGGGCTTTCGCATCGAGCTGGACGAGATCCGGGCTCGGCTGCTCGACGCTCCGGGTGTGGCGGCCGCGGCCGTGCTGTTGCGCCAGCCCACCGGAGACTCCGCCTCGGCGCGGCTGGACGGCTATGTGGTGTTCTCCGGCGACGGCGCCGTCCAGCAGGTGCGCGAGCACGCTGCCCGTTTCCTTCCCGAGCACATGGTGCCCAGCACCCTCACCGCGCTGCCGGCGCTTCCGCTGACCCCGAACGGGAAGCTGGATCAGGCGCGGCTGCCCGAGCCGCTCATCACCTCGGCCGCCGAGTCTGCTGAGTCCGCCGGTGTCGATGGCGGACTCGACGGTGAACCGGACGCTCAGGACGTCGAGGCGAAGCTGCGCGCGGTGTGGCAACAGGTGTTCGGTTTCCGGGTCGGCGTCGACGACGACTTCTTCACCCTTGGTGGCAACTCACTGCTCGGCGTCCAGCTGTTCGCCGCGATGCGCACGGCGGGCCTGCCCACCCCGCCGTTGCGCCAGCTCTACCTCAACCGGACGGTGCGCCGCCTGGCCTCCGTGCTCACACAGTCCTAGAAAGGAGGCGACCCCCGGGGGAGAAAGCGCTCCCAGCGCTCAACAACCGCGCCCCTTCGCCGAATGGAGAGAATGTGCCCTCGTCCTGACCCGCTGAACATGGCGTGAAATTGATTCAGCTGTGACTGATGAGACTGATAGAACAGATGTTACCCGTGTGACATGCTGTCGAGCGGCATGCCGAAGAACGCAGGGCTGATCAAGCCGAAGGAGTACCGGGTGGGGTTGCGCAGCGCGCGACAGGCCGGCGTGATCGCCGTCGCCGTGGCCGCGATGATGCTGAGCCTGCTCAGCGCACCGGCGTCAGCGGCCCCGAAACCGGTCAACCCCACCGACGCCCAGCTCGCGGCCGCGCAGGCCCGCAAGCAGCAGGCCGCGCAGTCACTCGGCGTGGTGTCCGGACAGCTTGTCCTGCTACAGGGCCAGCTGCAGCGGGCGGCTGCCGACACCGACGCGGCGATCGCGGCCTACGACGCCGCCAACATCGCGGTGCAGGGCGCGGTCGCTGACCTCGAGGCCGCTGACCGCGCGGTGACGATTGCCCGCACCACGGTGGTCCGCGCCCGCACCCAGATCGCGAATTACGTGTTCAGCCAGTACGTCTACGGGCGCCGGCCCTCGATCACCGCGATGCTGTCCAGCAACGATCCGAACGGCGCGCTGCAGGCGATGGCCTACCAGCGCTACCTCAGCACCGCGCAGGAGCAGCAGCTGGCGACCGCGCAGACCAACACGGTCGCGCTGTCCAACGCCGAAGCGACCCGCAAGGCCGCGCTGGCCCGGGCCGAGCGCCTGCAGAAGCAGGCCGACATCAAGAAGACCCGGGCGCTGGCCAAGCTGGCCGCCTACCGGCAACAACGTGCCGAGTTCGCCCGCCGCCGCACCGAGTTGGCCAAGCAGACCGCCGCGGCCGCGGCGAAACTGGCCGGCCTGACCAATCAGCGCCAGGCCTATCAGCGCTGGGTGGTCGAAGAGCGTGCCCGCCAAGCGGCCGAGCGGGCCCGCCAGGCCGCTGAGCGCGCCCGCCAGGCGGCCGAGCGGGCCCGCCAGGCCGCCGAATGGGCGCGCCAGGAGGAGCAGCGACGTCAGGAGCAGCGCGAGCGGGAGCGTCAGGCCGCCGCCAACCAGCCGGCCCCTCAGCAGCCGCAGCCGCCGCCCTACAACCCGCCGTTGCCCTCGGCCGCGCCACCGGATGACGACCAGCCCTGGACGCTGCCGCTGCCGGCCGGCAGTTACTACATCTCGACCTGTTACTGCATGCGGTGGGGTGAGTTCCACCCGGGCTCTGACTTCGCGGCCGCGTCCGGCACGCCGATGTACGCCATCGGCGCGGGGACCGTGATCGCGGCCGGGCCCGCCCAGGGCTTCGGCAACTGGGTGGTCATCGATCACGGCAACGGCTTCACCTCGATCTATGGCCACATGAGGGTCCTCGCGGTCTCGACCGGCCAGTCGGTCGGGGTCGGCCAGACCATCGCCTACGTCGGCAGCGAAGGCCACTCCACCGGTCCCCACCTGCACATGGAGGTCCGCATCGGAGGCATGTCAGGCCCGCCGGTCGACCCCCAGGTGTTTCTTGCCAGGCGCGGCGTCAGCACCTGAGGCTTCACCCGGCAGGCGCCGGCTATCACGCCGAGCTGAATAGCAGGTGACTGCCGCCAGCACACCGTCAGCAGACAAGCATCGCGGTGCCCGGATGGTCAAAGCAGGTGCTATTTATAGTCCCGTGATCTGCGCTGACGCCTTTGCCGATGAGAACCGCAGCGGCGATCGAGGGGTATTCGAGTATTTGCACGCCCGCTCGACCTCGCTTACGCCCAGCTAGCTGACGAGGCACTGCGGTGTCGCCAGCGCCTGGCACTCGCCGCCATGGGGGTTCCATCCAGCATGCGGCCACGGCACCGGCCGAAGCCCTGACACCGATTTAATCGAGAAGCCCCGCCAAGGCTGCACCTAAATGCCAGGCGACTTCTGCGTGGCTGCGATTGGTTAGGAAGTTACTCATGTGGTTCACGAGAACCTTGTGAAGTAAGTAATCAGATGGGGCTAGAGGTGCTGATTAGGCACAACTACGGCGGCCCTTGACGCAATGTGACGCACGCCACACTATAAAAAGGCACCAGTTTCCAACATCCCGGGCGATGTCGGTCGACGCCCGAGGTGACACCACTGGACGGGAGTGTCGGCAGTCTCGAGCTTGCTTCCCGAAACGGCTCCCGCACCCGATAAAAGCCCGGCAGGACGGCCCTCGGTGAACTTCGCGGTGCAGACATGCCTGTTATTGCCGGGTGAAGCGCACCTATCACAGCTTGGTAAATGGTTTCGCGTTAAACCACGTTTGATGCAGTCGATGGCGCATGACGAAGGCCAAATCTCATACTTCAAACTCACAAGAACAGTGGTTCTAACGCCTATCTCAACTTGCCCTGGTGGCACCGGAAACTCGTAGCTGCCATAGTGGCAGAAGTCTCATTTACCCCCTGACTGAGATCTTTCCCCTGTCCATCATCAGAGTTTTGAAGGAGTTTTTGATGCGCCGTTCTTTGCCTTTACTTTGCGCCGCGACAATGGCCGTTTCGGCCTTTGCGGTAAGCGTTCCGGGTCATGCAGCTGTGTCAGCGAACTCCGCGAGCTCTGCCTCGACCAACGCCCCGGCCAAGTCGGTCGCCAATGAGGTGCTGGTCGGCTACGTCAACGGCGCGGCCGCCACCGACCGTGCCCGGGCTCGTGGCAAGGCCTCGGCCCAGCTCGCTGAGCGAGTGGTGCCGGCCGCGGCCAACCGCGCCCAGGTCGAGCTGCTCCGGTTGCCGGCCGGCTCGGACCAGGCCCGCGCCATCCAGGCCCTGAAGGCCGACCCGTCGGTCGCCTACGCCGAGCCGAACTGGGTCTACACCCACTCCGCGACCAGCACCGACCCCTACTACACCAACGGCAGCCTGTGGGGCATGTACGGCTCGACCACGACTCCGGCCAACGCTTTCGGCAGCAACGCCGGAGCGGCCTGGGCTGCTGGTTTCACCGGCTCGTCCAGCGTGTATGTCGGTGTCATCGATGAGGGCATCCAGCACACCCACCCCGACCTGGCCGGCCAGGTGGGCAACCCGCTCGAGACCTCCAACGGTGTCGATGACGACGGCAACGGCTACGTCGACGACGTCTACGGCTGGGACTTCGCCGGCAATGACAACTCCGTCTACGACGGTGGCACCAGAGGTAGCAGCGACGACCACGGCACCCACGTCGCAGGCACCATCGGCGCCAAGTCCGACGGCGCCGGCGTGGTCGGGGTCAATTGGAACGTCCGGATGATCAGCGGCAAGTTCCTCGGCCGCAACGGCGGCACCACCGCCAACGCGATCAGGGCGGTCGACTACTTCACCGGCCTGAAGGCGCGCGGTCTCAACATCGTCGCGACCAATAACTCCTGGGGCGGCGGCGGCTTCTCGCAGGGCCTGATGGACGCCATCACCCGGGCCAACAACGCCAACATCCTGTTCATCGCCGCTGCCGGTAACGGCGGCAGCGACCAGATCGGTGACAACAACGACGGCGCCCCGCACTACCCCAGCAACTACAGCAACCCCAACATCATCAGCGTTGCTGCCATCACCAGCACCGGCGCCAGGGCGGCCTTCTCCAACTACGGCCCGGCCAGCGTTGACATCGGCGCACCCGGTGCGGCCATCTGGTCCACCACCGCCTACAACGGCTACTCCTCCTACAACGGCACCTCGATGGCCACCCCGCACGTCGCCGGAGCAGCCGCGCTCTACGCCTCGACCCACCCCGGGGCAACGGCTGCCGCGGTCAAGAACGCCCTGCTCAGCAGCGCCGTTCCGACCGCTTCGATGGCCGGCATGACCACCACCGGTGGTCGGTTGGACGCCTACGCGGCGATGTCGCGGTAGTTTTCCCCCTCGCTGAATCAGCACCGTCCCCCCGGCTGAGTCAGCACAGCACGCAGGCGGCGGTGTCCGGGCTACCCAGCCCGGACACCGCCGTTTGCTTTGCTCTCGGACTCGCGCACGCCATTGCGCGGCCCGAAACCGCGGTGAGGCCGACCCAGCGAGCGGATTCGGGCCGCGTAATGCGTTTCCAGGCGGGTTAGCGGCGGGCGGCGGTCAGCGCCTGGCAGAACGCCGTGGCGGCTTCGAGCTCGGCGGCCAGCGGAACCAGCACGCTGCGCCGGGCGACCTCCCGCACTCCTGAGTCCAGAGACCGGCGGGCGCGGGCACGCCGGCGAGCCGCGCCGGTGAGCACGAACGGGCGCACCAGCACCGAGGTGAGCAACCCCAGCGCCAGCCCGCCGACCAGCAGCACCGTCGGCACCGGCGCGCGCCCGATGTGAACGCTGGGGCCGGGCAGCTGCAGGTAGGCGAAGCCGGCCAGCACCGCCAGCCACACCAGGCCGGCGACTGCGGCAAGCATGAACAGCCACTGCACCGCGCGCACCGCCGACCACCAGAACGGCCGGTCGGCGTGCGACAGCCGCGCGGACCGCACCGCCTGGTCCAGCTCACCGGGCAGCTCGTTCTGCCGGACCTCGATCACCGCGGTGGCCGAGGCCTGCCAGTCGGGCGCCAGGCCCTGGGTGCGGTCGTTGACCAGCTCGCGCAAGGCGTTGGACACCAGGGCGCGCTGTGCCCCGGTCGCGGCCGGCCGCGAGGTGACCCCGGTGGAGTTGGCGTCCAGGTGCAGCCGTCGCAGCGGATCGGGCCGCAGCCGGCCGACCCACCGGGTCAACGGCCAGCCGACCGTGGTCTTCGCCCGCATCTGGTAGGAGCGCCCGGCGGCATCGGCCACCGGGCCGGCGCCGGCAGCGACGGCCAACGCCCGGACCAGGGTCTCCTCGCTGCGCGCGGCGTCACGATCGCCTCCGCGCGATTTCTGGGCGCAGAGTGGCTCGAGGGCGGTGACCGCGGCGTCGGCGTCGGCGTGCAACCGCGCCAGCGCGACCTGGCTGCTCTCGACCCGCTTGGCCAGCGCCCCCCGCAGCTGCGGCAGGCCGTCGCCACGGGTCGCCGAGGCGGTGAGCACCGGCACCCCGTCCAGGCCGTCGTCGGACAGCAGCCGAGCCAGGTGCCGCCGGCAGCTGTCCAGGGCGTCGTCGTCGAGCCGGTCGGCCTGGTTCAGCACCACCATCATCACCTCGCGGTGCGCGGCGAGCGGGCGCAGGTAACGCTGGTGGACCGCGGCGTCGGCGTACTTCTGGGGATCCAGCACCCAGACCAGCAGATCGACGACCCCGGTCATCCGCTCGGCTTCCAGCCGATGCGCCGCAGCGGTCGAGTCGAAGTCAGGCAGGTCGACCAGCACCAGCCCCGCCAGCTCCGGCTGGCCCGAGCCGGCCTGGCTGACGGCCTTCCCGGTCACGAAATGCCGGTCCCGGACCTCCAGCCAGTCAAGCAGGTCCGAGACCTGATCGGCGCCGGCGCCGGCCGCCGGCCAGATCGCCGCACGGGACCGGCTGGTGGTGGGCCGCCGGACACCGGTCGGCGCCAGCGTCTCGCCGGCGAGGGCGTTGAACAGGCTCGACTTGCCGCTGCCGGTGCCGCCGGCCAGCGCTACCACGGTGCGCTCGGGAGCGAGCCTGCGACGGGTCGCGGCCCGGCCCAGCAGCGCGCGGGCCGGCGCCAGCAGGGTCGGGTCGCAGCGGCGCTCGCCGAATTCCACCGCTCGGCCCAGCGCCTCGAGACGAACACCGAGGTCAGGGGCCCGCCGGCTCACCGGGCAGCTCGGGCAGCTTCGACCGCGTGCACGGCGGCGCGGAACCGGGCAGTCGCCCCGTCCGGTGGCGCCGCGTCGGCCACCAGCTCGTGGAATCGCCGGGCGTCGGCGGCCAGCAGCTCGTCGACGTGGCGCAGCAGCGCCTGGCGGGCCTGAACGGCCAGCGAGCGGACCGCCTGGTCCCCGAAGATGGCCTCCAGCACCTTCTGGCTCACCGCCGCGGTGCCGCCGGCGATGGCGATCTCACCACCGGTCAGGCCGCCGGTGTTGGCGAACAGGGCGACGATCAGCACCGAGCCGGCGCCGTTCACCCCGTAGGAGGCCAGCTTGGCCAGCTGGCGCCGGTCACCGCCCTCGGCCCGGACCAGCTCCAGCACCTCGCCCTGCCAGGTCCCGATCGCGTCCTCCGCGCGGGTGGCGATGTCCGCGGCGGCCCGGTCCAGCTTGGTGGTGCTGCGGGTCAACAACGCCTGCCCGTCACTGCGGGTCGACCAGGCCGCGGCCGCGGTGGCCGCAGCCCGCTCGGCGGCGTCGCGCAGCAGGCCCTGCAGGTTCATCTCCAACGCCGCCTCCACCGGAGCGGCGCCCGACGGCCGGCCGGTGACCGCCGCGACCACCCGGTCGCGCACCCAGCCGATCCGGGACTCCAGCGTGCGCATCAGCTCTCCGGTGCCGACGAACTCCTGCCAGCGGGCCAGCACCTCGCCGCGCAGCAGCGTGCCGTCGCTCACCTCGCGCCCCACCGTGGCCCGGGCCTGGTCATAGGCGCCGTCGACGGCCTGGGTCAGCTCCCGCGCCGCCTGCTCCTGGGCGTCCACCGCCGAGGCCAGCCCTGCCCCGCGCAGCTGCAGGCTGTTGACCGCGCCGGTCATGGTGGACCGGATGACCTCTGCCCGGGCGGAGGCGTCGGCGGCCAGCGCACCGATCCAGTCGCGGACCGGCGCCACCGCCGAGTCCGGCAGCCGGCCGTTCTGCAACCTCGCCTCGGGCACCACCAGCAACGGCGCGTCGCCAAGTCCCTCGCGGTCGAGCAGTTGCCGCAGGTGCGCGTCCACCTCGCCGAGCGCCTCAGACGGCATCCGATCCAGCACCACGGCCAGGGCGGTGGCCCGTTCGCGCGCCACCCGCAACAGGTCCCAGGGGACGGCGTCGGCATAGCGCGCCGCTGTGGTCACGAACAGCCAGAGGTCGGCCGCGGCCAGCAGTTGCACCGCCAGTTCGCGGTTGGTCTCGACCAGGGAGTCGATGTCGGGGGCATCCAGCAGGGCCAGTCCCGGGGTCAGCGACGGCGCGGCGACCAGGCGCAAGGACCGGCCGGGCTGATCACCGGCCACCTCCGGACCGGTCGTGCGGGCCAGTCCGGGCAGGATCCGGTCGCCGGTGAACCAGCCCGTGTCGTCGGGATGGAAGACGAGGACCGGAGACCTGGTGGTCGGACGAAGCACGCCGGCCTGGCTGACCTCGTGGCCGACCAGCGCGTTGACCAGCGTCGACTTGCCCGCGCCGGTGGAGCCGCCGATGACCACCAGCATCGGAGCGTCCTGCTGTTCCAGCCGGGGGATCAGGTAGTCCTCCAGCTGGGCCACCAGCTGGTCGCGCAGCGCTCGGGCGTCAGCCGCGCCGGGCGTCTGCAGGTTGAGCGGCAGCTCGGCGGTGGCGCTGCGCAGCTCGCGCAGGGCAGCCAGCAGCGGCGATTGAGCGCTCTTCTGCAGTTGCGTCATGTGCTCAGCGGCGGCAGGCGGCAGGGTCGGGTCACGTTCCAACCCTGCCATGCGGTCGCGGTGGCGTCACCTGCAGGTTCGGATCTGCCCGGCGGTCACCCCGTCGAGGAGTCGGAGGCGACGAAGCAGCAGGTGCCGGTAGCCCCCATGGCGATGTTGATGACGCCGGCCTCGGTGCCGCGCTGGGCGCGGATGTAGATGCCGGCCGGGCCGCGGGTCATGGTGAACGGCGCCCACACCAGCATCCACGGCTCCAGCCCCTGATCGGTCGGAAACAACTCGACCACCGGACGGATCCGCCGCTGGACCAGGAACGGGCCGTCCATCGCGGCCGAGATCTGCTCCTGCCACTCAGCGGGTGTGCTGAGCCATCCCGGCACGATTCCCTGGCCGCCGTAGAGCAGGGTCGGTTTGAGGACCAGCTCGTGCTGATGGGCGAGCACGTAGCGCTCGAGGTCGACTTGCGTGCCGTCGACGGTCACCGGTCCGGGACGCACCATCCTGGTCCACGGCAGCATCCGGTCGATGCTGATCCGCTGGGCCTCACTGAGCAGGTGCCGGTTCGCCTCGTCCGACAGCATCACCAGCGAGCCCTTGCTGCCGTAGAGGTACACCTCCATCGGCGCGAAGATCTCGACCTCGCCCCGTTCGACGGCTTGCAGAACCGGATAGATGAGCCCCGGGCCGGCCTCCTCCATCAGGTCGGTCATGGTGAACAGCCGGTAGATGATGTCGATGCGACGCTCACCCAGCCACACCCCGCCGTCGGCGAAGCGCAACTGGCCGATGTGGCACGGATGCGGGTCGAGGTCGTGGCGGGCGAGCAGTTCCGAGCTCTTGCGCAGTTGGGGTTCCAGCGTCAGGTAACTCTCGGGCCAGTCGACAATGGCCATCATCGGCCGGCTGCCGTCGGGCACATTGCACTCCGTGCGAATGGTGTGAGCCAGCTCGGCGACGGTGTCGATATAGCTCAGGCGGTGCTCGGTGACGAATTGCTTGACAAAGGGGTCTCCCAGCATTCCCTCATTCAGGAAACCGTTGTCGAATCCGGCGATCGTGCTGCCCATATTCAGTTCCATCAACTTAAAACCCGACTCGTCCATGCACAGATCTGCTCGGGACAGTCGCGGCGGGGTGTCGCGGTGGCTGGCCATGACTGCCGAGATCTGGACCTCGGGCATTCCCACGGCCTGTGCGTATCTCCTCAGATCACCGCCGAACAGGCGATGGGGCAGGGCCACGACCGCGTCATGGATATTGCTCAGGTCATCGCTGAGTCGGCGGTACTCCTCGGCACCGAGGAACACCGGCCGGCTCAGTGCCCGGGCGCCGAAGCTGGTCGCCTGCACGCTTTCCTGCACGGTGTCGGCCACCTCGCTGGCCCTCGAGCCGAACTGCTTGTGAGCGGCGAGATAAGCGGCGGTAAGGCTTTCATGGGACAGCACAGAACACACCTCAGTCGGAAATGCCCCGCTGAGTTTGCTGGCTGGATGTCGCGTGCGGGGATTCGCCGACATGCAAAGGAAATGCCTCAGCTGCTGCTGAAGGGGTGTTGCGGCAGCTAAACCTGCCCAAGTGCGGAATTAATGACGAAGCCAAACATTAGGCCCTCGCAAATAAGTCCGCAATACCCATTTCCCCACCCTCAAATTCCCGAACGGCTGAGGTCTTCGGGGCGGACCACTCAGCACCGCGCGGCGACCGGAGGCTGTCGATCGCGGCGGCAAGGCAGGGCCCCACCGCGTCGCTGCCGACGACGTGGCGGGCTTCAGCGGTTAGCGTGCAGTCATCCCGCCGGGCATGTTGGCCAACAGCTCGCGGGCCCGCTCGGCGAACCGGTGCTCGACCAGCACCTCGTACTTCGTCGCGACCACCTGGCTGACCGATGAGAAGTCCCGGGTGCCGCCCCGGGTGATCGCGGTGAAGCCGATCTGGCTCCAGATCAGGCCGAAGATCGCCCCGAAGATGGGCGTGCTGATCAGGAAGCCGAGCTCGTTGCCGTCGCCGAAGATCGAGAATGCCAGCCCGACGAACAGGCCCATCCAGAGCCCGGACATGGCGCCGGCGGCGGCGACCTTGGCCCGGGTGATCCGTCCGGTGACCCGCTCGACCGTCTTGAGCTCGGTGCCCACGATCGCCATGTTCTGGACTTCGAACTCGTTGTCAGACAGGTAGTCCACGACCTTCTGGGCCTGCTCGTAGCTGTCGTACACGCCCAGTGACATCGGGTACTGAAGGTCGAGCCCGGGCCGCGGGACGCTCGCGGAGACATTCGATGACATAGCCATGACTCAACTCTGCCACTGATCCGGCCGCGATGCCCGCACCCGGGTGCCGGCTGCCGCTAGATCCAGCCGGGCAGCCACATCCTGAGCTGCCAGTCCTGGTTGGTCAGCATGCCACCGGTGAAGAGCGGCCACATCCAGACGAAGTTCGCCACCACCGCGCCCAGCCACAGCGCCACCGCGGCCGAGCGCATCAGCCGGCTGGTCGGGATGTCGTGCAGGGCTATCCACTCGCGCAGGCCGACGCTGCGCGGCCCATCCCGGCCGTCCCCGTCCCCGGCCCGACCCCCGTCCCCGGCCCGGCCTCCGCCCCCGACGCGATCCGCGCCGGCCGAGAGATGGTCCTGATACCCGTGCTCAGCGGGCTGACGAGCACTGGCCACCTCGTCCTCGGCCGCCCGCGACAGCAGCGCGCCGACCGCGAAGGTCAGTCCGAGCACCAGGAACGGCATCAGCGGCGTCATGTAGAACAGGAAGCCGGTCCGCCGGGTGTTCTGCAGCCAGACCCCCCAGCCGGCCAGAAAGGCCAGCCAGACCGCGCCGGCCCGCCAGTCCCGGGTGGTGGCCCAGTGCCACAGGCACCAGATCAGCGCCGGCACGAAGGCCCAGTACATCAGCGGGGTGCCGATCAGCAGGATCTCCCGGGTGCAGCTCTCAGCTCCGCAGCCGGTCACGTTGGGCGGCGCGTAGAACGAGGTCGGCCGTCCCAGCACCAGCCAGGACCACGGGTTGGCCTTGTAGGCGTGCGGGTCGAAGAGGTGGCTGTGGAATTCGTAGGCCTGGTGGTGGTAGTTCAGCAGGCTGCGCAGGCTCGAGGGCAGCAGGCTGAACAGCCCGGTGCCCGGATGGGTGTCACCCCAGTGCCGGTTCCAGGAGTTCTCGCCGACGAACCAGCCCGTCCAGCTCAGCAGGTAGGCCAGGACCGGCATGGCCAGCAGCGAGCCCGCGGCGGCTGGCACCGACCGCTTGAACGTCGCCAGCCACGGCTGCTCGACGCCGGCGCTCCTGAACGCGCCCCGGTCCCACAGCACCGACAGCAGCGCGAACGCCAGCCAATAGGACAGCGCGCTCCACTTCACCGCCAGCGCCAGCCCGAACAGCAGGCCGGCTGCCAGCCGCCAGGGCCGGGGGCCGAGCCGGGGCGCGCCGTAGCTCAGGTCGACCCCGGCGCTGTAGAGCGAGGCCAGCCTGGCCCGCAGCTGGTCGCGGTCGATCACCAGGGCCGCGAAGCCGGCGAGCACGAAGGTCTGCAGGAAGATGTCGAGCAGCGCCACCCGCGACATCACCAGCGAGATGCCGTCCAGGGCCAGCAGGCCACCGGCCAGCACCCCGAGGATCACCGAGCGGAACATCCGCTGGGCCAGCCGGACCAGGATCAGGACGCTGATGGTCCCCGCCAGCGCCGGCGCGGCCCGCCATCCCACCGCGTCGTCGCCGAACATCCAGGACGGCACCGCGATCAGCCACTTTCCCAGCGGCGGATGCACGATGAACATGTAGCCGCGGTTGTCCTCGTAGCCGTAGCGCAGCATCTCCTGCGCCTCGATGGCGTAGTACACCTCGTCGAAGCTCTTGCCCTCGGGGAAGCCGAGCGCCCAGAACCGGGTGCCGGCCGCGACCGCGGTGACCAGCAGGGTCCACAGCCAGCTCTGGGCGGCTGAGTGCGGCCGCCATTGCCGCAGCGCCGGCGGCGCCTGGCGGAGGGGCTGGTCCGGCGCCGAACTGGTGCTGCTGGCTTGCAGCGTCGCGGCGGTCACCCGGTGATCGTAGGGTCTGCGGATATGGAACACCCACGATGACAGCCCGCCAGCCGGCAGAGCGGCAGCCGGCCGGTCGGCTGGTGCTGGCCGGCGCGCCGCTGGGCCGGGCCACCGACGCCTCGGCCGGGCTGGCCCGGGCGTTGGCCACCGCGCCGGTGATCGCGGCCGAGGACACCAGGCGGCTGCACCGGCTGGCGAGTGACCTCGGGGTCAGCGTCTCGGGCCGGGTGCTGTCCTTCTTCGAGGGCAACGAGCAGGCCCGGGTCCCGCAGTTGATCAGCGCCCTGCAGGACGGCCAGGACGTCCTGGTGGTGACCGACGCCGGCATGCCGTCGGTGTCTGACCCCGGCTACCGGCTGGTCGCGGCCGCGATCGAGGCCGGCCTGGTGGTGACCGCGCTGCCCGGCCCCTCGGCCGTCACCACCGCGATCGCGGTCTCGGGGCTGCCGGTCGACCGGTTCTGCTTCGAGGGCTTCCTGCCGCGCAAGTCCGGCAGCCGGCGGCGGTTGCTGGCCGAGCTGGCCGGTGAACGCCGCACCATGGTGTTCTTCGAGTCCCCGCACCGGATCGCCGAGTCACTGGCCGACCTGGCCGGGGCGCTGGGCCCTGGCCGCCCGGCCGCGCTCTGCCGGGAACTGACCAAGACCTACGAGCAGGTGGTCCGGGGCACGCTGGCCGAGCTTGCCGACTGGGCGGCCGGTGACGTCCGGGGCGAGATCACGCTGGTGGTCGCAGGTGAGCCGGCCTCCTCCGCGCAGCCCGAGGCGGCCGAGCTCGCCGAGCTGGTCAGCGTCCGGGAGCAGGCCGGTCAAAGCCGCAAGGAGGCGATCGCCGAGGTGGCCGCGACAGCCGGGGTGGCCAAGCGGCTGGTGTTCGACGCGGTGGTCTCGGCCAAACGGGGGAGCTGACTGTGCGGCTGCCGCGCTCGGCGGCCCGTTTCTGGATTGAGGCCTCTCACTAGGCTGGAGGGTGAGAGAACCGAGCAGCGCAGCGAGGAGCGAACCGATTAGCAACGTGAGCGAGCATCGCGGCGGGCCCGTCAACATCCTGACCGCCGTGGCCTGGCCCTACGCCAACGGCCCGCGGCACATCGGCCACGTCGCCGGCTTCGGCGTTCCGTCCGACGTCTTCAGCCGCTACCACCGGATGGCCGGCAACAACGTCCTGATGGTGTCGGGAACCGACGAGCACGGCACGCCGATCCAGGTGCAGGCCGAGCGTGAGGGCGTCTCGCCGCGCGAGCTCGCCGACCGCAACAGCCTGGTGATCGCCAAGGACCTGCAGCAGCTGGGCCTTTCCTATGACCTGTTCACCCGCACCACCACGACCAATCACTACGAGGTGACCCAGGCGCTGTTCCTGGGCCTGCTCGACAACGGCTACATCTTCGCCCGCACCGAGCTCGGCGCGATCAGCCCGTCCACCGGCCGGACGCTGCCCGACCGCTACATCGAGGGCACCTGCCCGATCTGCGGGTACCCCAACGCGCGCGGTGACCAGTGCGACAACTGCGGCAACCAGCTGGACCCGGCGGACCTGATCAACCCCCGTTCCAAGATCAACGGCGAGACGCCGAAGTTCGTCGACACCGAGCAGTTCTTCCTCGACCTGCCGGCCTTCGCCGACGTCATCTCGCAATGGCTGCGCGGCCAGTCGCACTGGCGGCCCAACGTGCAGAAGTTCGCGCTGAACCTGCTCGACGATCTCAAGCCGCGAGCCATCACCCGCGACCTGGACTGGGGCATCCCGGTGCCGCTGGAAGGCTGGCGCGACCGCGGTGACAAGCGGATCTACGTCTGGTTCGACGCGGTCATCGGCTACCTGTCGGCCTCGATCGAGTGGGCGGCCCGCTCCGGTGACCCCGAGGCCTGGCGGGCCTGGTGGCAGGAGGAGAACGCGCGGGCCTACTACTTCATGGGCAAGGACAACATCGTCTTTCACGCCGAGATCTGGCCGGCGATGCTGTTCGGCTACTCCGGAATCAGCGACCGGGCGCCCAACGGCGCCAAGCCGGGCCAGCTCGGGGCGCTGAACCGGCCCTTCGACGTGGTGTCCTCGGAGTTCCTCACCATGGAGGGCAAGAAGTTCTCCTCCTCGCGCAACGTCGTCATCTACGTCGGTGACATGCTCTCCCGCTATGACGCCGACGCGCTGCGCTACTACCTGACCAGCGCCGGCCCGGAGAACCAGGACACCGACTTCACCTGGGCGGAGTTCGTCCGGCGCAACAACGACGAGCTGGTGGCCGGCTGGGGCAACCTGGTCAACCGGACGATCTCGATGACCGCCAAGAACCTCGGCGCGATCCCGGCCGCCGGCCAGCTGACCGACGCCGACCGGACCCTGCTCACCTCGTCCTCGGCCGCCTTCGCCACGGTCGGGGCGCTGATCGAGAAGAACCGGCAGAAGGCCGCGCTGGGCGAGGTGATGAAGCTGGTCGGCGAGGCGAACAAGTACCTGTCCGACACCGCGCCGTGGAAGCTGAAGAACGAGAATCCCGAGCGGATGGCCTCGGTGCTGCACACCACCCTGCAGGTGGTCGACGACGTCAAGACGCTGATCACGCCGTTCCTGCCGACCTCGTCGCAGAAGGTGCACCAGGCCCTCGGCGGAACCGGCAGCTGGGCGGCGATGCCCGACCTGGTGGAGGTCGACGAGCCCACCGCGGCCGGCTCGCCGTCCTACTGGGTGCTGACCGGGGACTACCAGACCCAGGCCCGCTGGGTGTCCCAGCCGATCGCGGTGGGTCGGCCGCTGGCGGCGCCGACCCCGATCATCACCAAGCTCGACCCCTCGGTGGTGGACGAGGAGCTGGCCCGGCTCGCCGAGTCATGACCGCGCCACCGGCTCCGCCGCCGCTGGCCGGCACGGTCTTCGACTCGCACTGCCACCTCGACGCGATGTCGGCCCGGTCCGGGCGCTCGCGCCGCGGCGAGCCGGCGGGCCCCGAGTTCACCGCGGCTGTGCTGGCCGAGGCCGCGGCGGTCGGCGTCACCCGGGTGGTGAACGTCGGCTGCGAGGTCGGTGAGTGGGCTTCGGCGCTGGAGTCCACCGCGCACCCTGACGTCTACGCCGCGCTGGCCGTCCATCCGACCGAGGTGGGCGGCCTGACCGAGGCGCACTACGGCGCGCTGGCCGAGCTGCTGCGCCACCCGAAGGTGGTGGCGGTCGGCGAGACCGGCCTGGACTACTACTGGGACCGCACCGAGCCGGCCGAGCAGCAGCGGCATTTCCGCCGGCACATCGAGCTGTCCAAGCAGGTCGGCAAGCCGTTGGTGATCCATGACCGGCAGGCGCACGCCGACGTCCTGCGGATCCTGCGCGAAGAGGGCGCGCCACCGGCCGGGGTCATCTTTCACGCCTTCTCCGGCGACGCCGAGATGGCGCGGGAGTGCGTGGCGGCCGGCTACCTGCTGTCCTTCTCCGGCGTCCTGACGTTCACCAACGCGCCGGAACTGCGCGAAGCGGCCTCGGTCACCCCGCTGGAACAGCTGCTGGTGGAGACCGACGCTCCCTTTCTGACCCCGCACCCCTACCGCGGTCGGCCGAACGCGCCATACCTTATTCCGCACGTTGTGCGCAGTTTATCCGAGCAGAAAAATGTGCCCGAATCAGTGGTGTGCGCCACAATATCCGCCACCGGTGCGCGCGTTTTCGGGTGGTAATGCCTGATTCGGCCTTCAAACCGCAAGATCAAGTTTGGCCATAGCGCTTTCGGCCCGTTACGGTGCTGTGACCGAGCAGAACGCGACAGGCCACAGTCGGCCACACACGATCAAGGGGTTTTCTTGCGTCGCAGCGTGAAGTACGGCCTGTACGGGCTGACGGTAGCGGGGCTTTTGGGTGGCACTGCCACCTGGGCAGCCGTGCCGAGCAGCAAGACCGTCGACCTGAAGATCGACGGCCAATACCAGCAGGTTTCCACCACAGCGAAAAATGTCTCCGACGTCCTGGCCAAGGCCGGCGTCTCGGTCGACAGCCACGACATAGTGGCTCCCGACCTCACTTCTTCGATCGGCGACGGCGCCACCATCGTCGTGCGCCGGGGCCACCTGCTGCACCTGACGGTGGACGGCAAGGCACGCGATGTCTGGGTGAACGCCACCTCGATCGACGAGGCCCTCAGCCAGCTCGGCTACAACTCAGACGCGCTGGTCTCGGTGTCGCGCTCGATGCGGCTGGACACCCTCGGCCGGGGCGCTGCCACCAAGCTGTCGATCGCCTCACCCAAGCGCATCGTGATCAAGGTCGACCGCCGGACCGTGACGGTGACCAGCGCGGCCAAGACCGTCAACGACGCCCTGCGCAGCGCGATGGTGTTCCTGGGCCCGGCCGACCGGCTGTCCGCGCCGCGGGCCAGCGAGGTCCGGAACAACCAGGTGATCAAGGTGCAGCGGGTCCGCTACGGATCCAAGGTCGTCTCGGTGCCGGTGGGCTTCGACCGGCGCACGGTGTCTGACCCCAACAGCTACGTCGGTGAGAACCGCGTCGTCAGCACCGGCCAGCGGGGTGTGAAGCGGGTCAGCTACCGGCTGGTCTACCTCGACGGCAAGCTGTCCAGCCGCGTGCTGCTGGGCGCCAAGGTCGTCAAGGCGCCGGTCGCTCACATCACCGAGATCGGCACCCGGCAGAAGCCGCCCCCGCCGCCACCACCCCCGCCGGCTCCTCCGGCTCCTCCGGTGACCAACCAGCCGGCTCCGCGCACCCCCGCGCCGCCGCCCCCGCCGTCGTCCAACAACGGGCTCAACTGGGACGCCATGGCGGCCTGCGAGTCCGGTGGCAACTGGTCCATCAACACCGGCAACGGTTACTACGGCGGCCTGCAGTTCGACTCGGGCACCTGGTTGTCCAACGGCGGTGGCGCCTACGCCCCGCGAGCTGACCTGGCCACCCGGGAGCAGCAGATCGCGGTCGCGACCAACCTGTACAACGCCCGCGGTGCCAGCCCCTGGCCCACCTGCGGAAGGCTTCTCTAACTAGTCCCCTTTCCCTCGGCTAGCCGCTTTTCAGGCAGCCGTGCGCCCGGATGGCCCTGACCGGCACAGCCTGGCTTTTCCATGCCTGCAGTGCGTTGCGTGCTGCCGGCAATCTTCTTAGGAGTTTTCGTTTTGCATCGCAATGTCAAGTTCGGCCTGTACGGCCTGGTGCTGGCCGGCCTGCTCGGCGGCACCGCCAGTTGGGCCACTGCCAGTGACAACACCGTCAACCTGCGCATCGACGGCCAGGACCGCCAGGTGCAGACTTCGGCCGCCGACGTCCGGGGGGTGCTGGCCGACGCTGACATCTCGGTCGGCGAGCACGACCTGGTCGCGCCGGAGCTGGACGCCAAGGTCGACGACGGCGCCGCCATCGTGGTCCGCCGGGGTGACCTGCTGCACCTGACGGTCAACGGCAAGGCCCGCCAGGTCTGGGTGAACGCCGACTCGGTGGACGAGGCGCTGCGCCAGCTCGGCTACGGCACCCAGAATCTGGTGTCGGTGTCGCGCTCCACCCGCCTGGACAGCAGCACCGCCACCCGGCTCTCGATCACCTCACCCAAGCTGGTCACCTTCAAGGTCGACGGCAAGTCGGTGCGGGTCTCGAGCTTCGGCCCGACCCTGCGCCAGGCGCTGGACCAGGCCAAGCTGCGGCTGGCGCCGCACGACCGGATCTCGGCCAAGGTGACCAGCCCGGTGCGTGACAAGCAGGTCGTCAAGATCACCCGGGTGTCCTACAAGTACAGCGTCACCCGGCAGGCCGTGCCCTACGGCACCGTCCGGCAGGACGATCCGAACCGCGCGGTAGGCGCCAACGCGGTGGTGACCGCCGGCCGCAACGGCCTCAAGCAGGTGACCTACCAGCTGCGCTACGTCGACGGAAAGCTCGCCGGCCGGGTGGTCTATGACGACCACATGGTGCGTTCGACGGTGAGCCGGCGGATCGCGGTGGGCACCAAGCGGCCCACTCCGCCCCCGGCCCCGGTCAGCGCGCCGGTGTCCTCGGGCAGCGCCCAGCAGATCGCGGCCGGCATGGTGTCGGCCCGCGGCTGGGGCAGCGACCAGTTCTCGTGCCTGGTCAGCCTGTGGAACAAGGAGAGCGGCTGGCGCACCACGGCGGCCAACCCGTCCGGCGCCTACGGCATCCCGCAGGCTCTGCCGGGCAGCAAGATGGCCTCGGCCGGCGCTGACTGGCGCACCAACGCCAGCACCCAGATCAGCTGGGGCCTGGGCTACATCGCCGAGGTGTACGGCACCCCGTGCAGCGCCTGGGCGCACTCGCAGGCCACCAACTGGTACTGACCGCCCGCGGCGGAGTTCAGCCGCGCTGAGTAATTCGAGCCGATGCCCGGTGCTTGCGCACCCGGGCATCGGCGTCTTTTCCTGCTCTGCGCGTTCCGTTAGCAGCCGGTTGTCCACAACTGCGTTCACGCGGCCTGACTTGTCGGCCGCACCGCTTATGGTTCGTATGCCATGACGCCCAGCACCGCGGCCCAACCCATGATCCACAACCTGCTAGGCATCCAGTCCAGCGGGGACCGAAACGACACCACACTGACTCACGGTTACATGGCGCGCGGCGTTGAGGTATCAACAGGTTTATTGCCGGTATGAACGGGTGGTGAAGTTGCGGAGGGCTGAGGCATCTACCCATCCGTTGACCTGCCCACTTCCGGGCAGCGCATTGTTCGACTCCTGCTTCGAATTAGCGGAGTCGGTCAAACGCAATCTGGGATGGCTTACCCCTCAGGCATGGGCCGACGCTGCGGGTGAGGGCCGACTCATTGCGGCAGTGTCGGCCGATGGGGCTCTGCTTGGCTACGTGTTGTACCGGTTGCGCCGTAACGACGTCGTCGTGGTTCAGCTAGTCGTTTCACCGTCGGCCCGTAACCGTGGCGTCGCCCGCCAACTAGTGGAGATGGTTTCCGGACTATTTCCTGAACGTCGCGGTATCGCGGTGCGATGCCGCAATGATTACCCGGCCCACCACATGTGGCCTCGACTGGACTTTTATCCGCTTGGAGACAGGCCAGGACGAAGCCTGGCGGGATTGCCACTGACTGACTGGTGGCGCGATCATGGCCATGTCAATCTCATGTCATGGCAAGGGGCACCGGATTCGGTGACATCGGTCGCCGTCGACGCCAACGTCCTCCTGGACTTGAGCGGTGAGGACACCAGCCCAGGCGCCCGCATCACCAACCATGTGTTCCGCGATGTTCTGGACAGCCGCATAGAAGTGTTGGTGACGCCAGAGATGGCCGTGGAATTCGGACGTCAACCCGACCAAGCACGACGGCAGCGGCTGCTAGCGATGTTGACGAACTATCCGGCTCTGGCGGTGCATGCGGATTCAATGTCGCGAGCGCGTCTTGAGCTAGCCTCCTCGGCAGGCTTTCATCCAATATCCCCACGAGATCGCAGCGACTTGAACCATCTGGCGTACGCGCACGCGGCAGGGGTCTCGGTATTCGTCACGCGCGACGGTCCGGCTACCAAGCGGTGGGGTGAGGCGGCGCGTGCGGTCGGCATGACCATGGTCAGCCCTCAGACGCTGGTTACCTTGATCGACGAGCTAGAGTCCGCCCCGACTTACTGGCCTTCAGCGTTGCTCGACACGGGCTACATGGTGCGCGAGGCGGCTGCGGACGACCCTGCCGTCGGTGTCTTCCTCGCCTCAGGGGGCGGTGAACGTCGGAAGGCTTACGATGAGCGGCTGAAGCTTCTGGCGTCTACCCGCCCCCGGTCGCATCGGCGCGTTCTCACTGATCCCGCAGGACAACCGATCGCGCTGTTGGGAACGCTCCCCGGCGATGGCGTCCTGTTCGTAACCATGTTGCGGATGCGTCCGTCTGCTGTCCAGACCAGTCTCGCCGCTCAAATCGCCTCGTTGCTGCGACCGATGGCAGTCGAGGCCGGCGTCGAAGTGGTCAAAGTCAGCGACCCGCATCCACACCCGTTGCTGGTAGAAGGGTTGCTGCGGGACGGTTTCCGTCGCATCGGGGAAAACTTCATCGCTCTCACTGTCAATGCCGTATGCACCCGGGCGGACGTCGGGGCCCGCATTGCTCGCGCAGCGTCTGTCCTTTCGCCTGAGGAGAGGGCCGGTCTAGTAGAGAGTTTCAAGTTGCCAGATAGCAACGACTCCGTGGTTACAGCTGCGTTGGAGCGTCATGTGCGCCCGCTACGTCTCACTGATGCCCCCATGGATACCTGGCTGGTCCCGATAAAGGCTCCATACGCGTCTGCATTATTCGGCTACCCGAGGCAGTTGTTCGAGCGGGACAACGAACTCGGTATAAGTGTGGAGCACGTGTACTACCACGGGGGGTCGGCAACGCCTGTCGTACCGGCGAGGGTGTTGTGGTATCTCAGTGGTCGGCACCACGGTGAGGTCATCGGATGTAGTGAGTTGGCTGAGGCGACGTCGGGTACGCCAAAGGACTTGTTTCGCCGGTTCCGTCGGTTGGGCGTTTATCAGTATTCCGACGTGGCAACGGTGGCTGGTAAGCGAGGTATCGCCAAAGCGTTGCGTGTTCTGAACACCGAACTGTTCGAACGACCGTTGGGCCTGGATGCCTTCCGAGAACTCGCAGCAGCGAACGGTCAGACCCTTCAGCTACGGTCGACCTCGCGGCTCAGAAATGAGCTGTATGTGGCCATCATGAGGGAGGTCCGCGGTGCCAGCTGACTCAGTTGACGAGCGTCTGATGATGCTGTCGATACACCCTCAACACGTTCAGCGGATCTTAGATGGCGTGAAGACGGTGGAGTTGCGCCGCACCCGTCCAGCGGTCGAGCCGGGCCAGCCGGTCGCCATCTATGCGACATCGCCGCGAGCGGCAGTCGTCGCGACCTGCCGGATCGTCCAGGTGGAAGTTGGGTCGCCGGGGGCGCTGTGGGCCAAGGTCGGCGCTGCAGCTGCAATCCGCCGTGAAGAATTCGACGCGTACTACGACGGCGTTTCATTTGCTGTCGCGCTGCACCTGGGCGCGGTCAAGCCGTTGGCATCAGCGGTGTCTCTCAGCGAGTTGAGACTGTCGGGCCGGTTCCAGCCTCCGCAGACGTGGCACTTTCTCGATCATGCCCGGCTTGCTCAGCTATTTGGTCGCCATCCTGCGTCCGCTGTGCTGCATGGGCTGCTTGCCCTACCGGCGTGACGGCCATTGCGACGACGGGCCCCGGACTCAACCGTAGGTCGCGCCGACTCGGCGGCGGGAGTGCCCGCACGTGGTGGAGTTTCTGCAAGGCGCACCAGGACCCGCTCGAGGGTGACAGCGAATAGACTGAGCTCGCCGACCATGGGCCTTGCGGATTCGGACACGAGGGGTAGGTACCGATGACGGGATCGAATCGACGCGAAACCCAGCCGCCGATCAAGCGTGACCCGTTGGCAAAGATAGGTGGCAAGGTCCCGATGTCGGGCTCTGTCGCTGGCTTACGCCCGCCCCCAGGGGGAAGTAGGCCACCCACAACACCAAGCACCGGCAGAAGCAAGTAGCTTGACCGCTTCAAGCAAGTCGAATGGAGCAGGGCGCTTGCCGCGAACCGCGCCGCTCAGATGACCGAGCTACTGGGGCCGGCCCAGATCCGAGAACTGGCCGGGCGTCTTGGGATACGTCCCACCAAGACGCTCGGCCAGAACTTTGTCCACGACCCCAACACCATCCGCCGGATCGTCCGGGCCGCCGAGCTCGAGCCGGACGAGGTCGTGCTGGAGGTCGGCCCCGGGCTGGGATCGCTGAGCCTGGAGCTGCTGGCCGCCAGCAGCCAGCTGACCGCCGTGGAGATCGACCCGCGGTTGGCGGCCGAGCTGCCCGCCACCGTGAGCCACTACGCTCCCGAGCTGGCCGGCCGGTTGCGGGTCGTGCAGGCCGACGCGTTGAGCGTCACGGCGCTGGCGGATCCGCAGCCGACGGCGCTGGTGGCCAACCTGCCCTACAACGTCTCGGTGCCGGTGCTGCTCAACCTGCTGGCGGCGCTGCCCACGATCAGGCACGGCCTGGTGCTGGTGCAGCTCGAGGTCGCCGACCGGCTGGCCGCCGCCCCGGGGTCCAAGGTGTACGGCGTGCCGAGCGCCAAGCTGGCCTGGTACGGCCCGGCGGTCCGGGTCGGCGTGGTGCCGCGCTCGGTGTTCTGGCCGGTCCCCAACGTCGAGTCCGGACTGGTCCGGTTCAGCCGGGGCGCGCCGCCGCCGGGCAACGCCAGCCGGGCAGAGGTGTTCGCGGTGATCGACGCGGCCTTCGCGCAGCGCCGCAAGATGCTGCGCTCGGCACTGGCCGGCTGGGCCGGCTCATCGGCGGCCGCCGAGGCGGCGCTGATCAAGGCCGGGGTCGATCCGACGGCTCGCGGGGAGACCCTGCCGGTGGCGGCCTTCGCCCGGATCGCCGAAGCCCGGCCGGGCTGAATCCCGGCCGGCTGAATTACGGCCGGCCTAGCTGCGGCCGTCGAACAGGCTGGTGACCGAGCCGTCGGAGAAGACTTCCTTGATGGCGCGGGCGATCATCGGGGCGATCGAGATGACGGTCAGCTTGTCGAAGCGCTGCTCGGGCCGCAGCGGCAGCGTGTTGGTGATGATCACCTCGCGGACCCGGCTGTTCTTGAGCCGGTCGGCGGCCGGCTCGGAGAAGATTCCGTGGGTGGCGGCGATGATGACGTCGGAGGCGCCCGCCTCGTAGAGCAGGTCAGCCGCCTTCACCACGCTGCTGCCGGTGTCGATCATGTCGTCGGCCAGGATGCACAGACGTCCGACCACGTCGCCGACGACCCGGTTGGCCACGACGGTGTTGGCCACGTTGGGATCGCGGGTCTTGTGGATGAACGCGATCGGGGCCCCGCCGATCCGGTCGGCCCACTGCTCGGCGGCACGCACCCGGCCGGTGTCGGGGGAGACCACGGTCAGGTTCTCACCGGAGTAGGTGTCGGCCACGTACTTGGCCAGCAACGGCAGCGCGAACAGGTGGTCCACCGGGCCGTCGAAGAAGCCCTGGATCTGGGCGGTGTGCAGGTCGATCGACATGATCCGGTCGGCGCCGGCGGTCTTGAGCAGGTCGGCGATCAGCCGCGCCGAGATCGGCTCGCGGCCGCGGTGCTTCTTGTCCTGCCGGGAGTAGGGGTAGAACGGCGCCACCACGGTGATCCGCTTGGCCGACGCGCGCTTGAGGGCGTCGACCAGGATCAGGGTCTCCATCACCCAGTGGTTGATCGGGGTGGTGTGGGACTGGATCACGAACGCGTCCGAGCCGCGAACCGACTCCTCCGGCCGCACGAAGATCTCGCCGTTGGCGAAGTCCCGGGCGGTCATCGGGGTGATCCGCATGCCGATGTGGCCGGCGATCTCGTCGGCCAGCTCAGGAAACGCCCGACCGGAGAACAGCGTCATGCTCTTGCGGTTGGCTACCTGCAGGTTGCGCGCGCTCTGGTGCTCACCCGCGCCCTGGTGCTCACGCGCGCCCTGGTGCTCACGCGCGCCATGCTGGCCACCCGCGCCCTGCTGGTCACTCGCGCCCTGCCCGCTCATGCCGTGCCCGTTCGTGCTCTGCTCACTCGTGCCCTGCTGGCTGATGTCCTGCTCAATCATGCCCTGCTGCTCCCACTCATGCCTTGCTGCTCCCCAGTCGTGCGGCTCGGGCTGTCCTGGTCCGGTGCTGGTGTGCCGTCCTGTGCCGGTGTGCCGGTGTCCGCCGGACCGGTGGTGGTGGCGGCCGCTTGGGCGGCGGCTGCCGAGGCGGTGCCGGCCCGGCGCCGCAACACCCAGCCTTTCACGTTGCGCTGCGGCGTCCGACCCACCCCCAGGGCTCCGGGCGGGACGTCGGAGGTGATGACCGATCCGGCCGCGGTGTAGGCGCCGTCGCCGACGCTGACCGGTGCCACGAACATGTTGTCCGCGCCGGTCCGGGCGTGGTCGCCGATCTTCGAGCGGTGCTTGTGCACGCCGTCGTAGTTGACGAACACGGTGGCGGCGCCGATGTTGGAGTGCTCGCCGATGCTGGCGTCCCCGACGTAGCTCAGGTGCGGCACCTTGCTCCCGACTCCGATGTCCGAGGCCTTGATCTCGACGTAGGTGCCGATGTGCACTTGATCGGCGAGTTCGGTGCCGGGCCGCAGGTAGGCGAACGGGCCGATCGTGACGCCGGCGCCGACGCTGGCCTGGTTGGCGACCGTCCGGTTCAACACGCTGCCGGCGCCGACCACCGTGTCGGTCAGGGTGCAGTCCGGGCCGATCACCGCGCCGGCCTCGACCCGGGTCGCGCCGTGCAGCTGGACGTTCGGCTTCAGGGTCACGTCGGGCGCCAGGCTGACCTCGGCGTCCACCCAGCAGGTCGCCGGGTCGATCACCCGGACGCCGTCGCGCATGTGCCGCTCCAGCAGCCGCTGGTTGTAGCCGCGGTGCGCGGCCGCCAGCTGGAGCCGGTCGTTGACGCCGGCGGTCTCGTCGGCGGGCGCGGTCAGGGCGCGCACCTCCCGGCCCTCGGCGACGAAGATGCTGACCACCTCGGGCAGGTACTCCTCACCCTGGGCGTTGTCGGTGCTGAGCCGGCCGATCGCCTGGTGCAGCGGGTCGGCGTCGAAGGCGTACACCCCGGCCGACACCTCGGTCACGGCCAGCTCGTCGGGGTCGGCGTCCTTCTGCTCGACCACCCGTAGCACCGAGTTCGGCCTGGCCGGGTCGCCGGTCCGGATCACCCGGCCGTACCCGGTCGGGTCGGCCAGCTCGCTGGTCAGCAGGGTCGCGGCGGCGCCGCTGACGTTATGGGAGTCCAGCAGGCCGGCCAGGGTGCTCGCCGACAGCAGCGGCGCGTCGCCGGGCAGCACCAGCACGGCGCCGGTGACCGGCCGGTCGGCGGCCAGTTGCTCCAGCGCCACCCGGACGGCGTGCCCGGTGCCGTTCTGCTGCTCCTGCACCACCGGCACGGCGGCCGGGGCGATCTTGGCCAGCTCGGCGGCGACCTCGTCTCGGCGGTGCCCGATCACCACCGCGGTGCGCTCGGCAGCCAGGCCCGCCGTCGCCGCCAGCGCGTGGCCGAGCAGCGTGCGGCCGGCGAAGGAGTGCAACACCTTGGGCAGCGCGGGCGACTTCATCCGGCTGCCCTCGCCCGCGGCCAGGACGATGATTGTGAGCGGCGGGCGCGCGATCGAGGCGTCGAGGGCGGTCACGAGCCGGAGCCTAGCCGAACTCGGCCGGTGTTCCGGCCGCGACAGCAGCGCTCATCCCAACACCGGCGACCGGCGGCGAATACCGAGCTATTGCTGGGAGACTGGGATTCGAACCCAGACTGCACGGCTCCAAAGGCCGGCGGGCTGCCGATTACCCCATCTCCCACTGCGTGCCCTGCCGCCCAGCGGCGAGCACTCGACGCCAGACAGCTTACGCGCTGGCTTTCACAGTGCGGTCTCGACAAACCTACGGTACCGTAGGTTACGCTGGAGTAGCCAGGCTGGAACCGGGCCTGCTGAGAACGACACATATAGCCGCGCCGAAACCACCGCGCCGGCTCACCATATATCCCGCTCACCCATCAGGGAGCCAGCTTATGACCATGCTCGAGGACACGCCGGGCGCCACCCCGCCGAGCCACCGCCCGCACAACCTGCAGGACGGACGCAATCTGCAGGACGGCCAGCCTTTGCGGGACGGCCACGGCTTGCAGGACGGCCAGCCGGGCGCCAAGCCGATGATCTCCGGACGCAAGGGCCTATCGGAGCAGGTGCTGCTCTACGTGTTCGTGGTGGTGCCGTTCCTGGCGGTGCTGGCCGCCGTCCCGCTGGCCTGGGGCTGGGGAATCGGCTGGATGGAGCTGAGCATCGCGCTGGTCTTCTACGTGGTCTCCGCGTTGGGCATCACGGTGGGATTCCACCGCTACTTCACCCACGGCGCGTTCAAGGCCAACCGGGGCCTCAAAATCGCGCTCGCGATCGCCGGCTCGCTGGCCATCGAGGGCCCGGTGATCCGCTGGGTCGCCGACCACCGTCGGCACCACGCGTTCTCCGACCGCGAAGGCGACCCGCACTCGCCGTGGCGCTTCGGAGCGTCGGCCCGCGGGCTCGTCAAGGGCTTCTGGTACGCCCACCTCGGCTGGATGTTCGACTCCGAGCGCACCAACCAGGCCAAGTACGCCCCCGACCTGCAGGCCGATCCGGACCTGGTCCGGATCGACAAGCAGTTCCCGCTCTGGGTGGCCTTCACGCTGCTGGCCCCGGCGGTGCTGGGCGGGCTGATCAGCTGGTCGTGGACCGGCGCGCTGAGCACGTTCTTCTGGGCCTCGCTGGTGCGACTGTGCCTGCTGCACCACGTGACCTGGTCGATCAACTCGGTCTGCCACCTGATCGGCGAGCGGCCCTACGCCTCGCGGGACCGGTCGGCGAACTTCTGGCCGCTGGCGATCCTGAGCATGGGCGAGTCCTGGCACAACAGCCACCACGCCGACCCGACCTGCGCCCGGCACGGCGTCGACCGCGGCCAGCTCGACATTTCGGCCCGGACGATCTGGCTGCTGGAGAAGTTCGGCTGGGCGAGCGAGGTCCGCTGGCCGCGCCGGGACCGGTTCGACAAGCTGGCCGCGCGCCGGGCGGCCGAGCGCACCGAGGAGCGGGCCGCCGCCTGAGCCAGGCTCAGGTGACCGCCGCCCGCCGGGCGAACCGGGGCTCGCGGTAGCTGCCGTCGGCCATGATCTCGGCCAGCGTGGCCATTCCCCGGTGCACCTCGGTGAAGCTGAGGTACATCGGGGTGAAACCCAGCCGCAGCAGGTCGGGCGCCCGGAAGTCACCGATGACACCGCGCTCGATCAGCGCCTGGCAGACCTGGTAGGCATCGGGCATCCGCAGCGAGACCTGCGAGCCGCGCAGCTCCGGCCGGCGCGGGGTGACCACCTCGACCCCGAAACCGGCCAGCCGCTGGTCGGCGAAGTCGATCACCTGCTGGGTCAGCGCCAGGGACTTGGCGCGCAACCGCTCGATGCCCACCCCGTCGAAGGCGGACAGCGCGGCCTGCAGCGCCACCATCGACAGCAGCGCCGGGGTGCCGATCCGGGCCTGCTCGATCGAGTCGGCGGGAACGTAACTGCCGTTGAGGCCGAACGGCTCGCGGTGCCCGTTCCAGCCGGTCAACGGCAGCTGAACGTGGCGCTGATGGCGGTGGGCGATGTAGATGAAGGCGGGGGAGCCCGGCCCGCCGTTGAGGTACTTGTAGGTGCAGCCGACCGCCAGGTCCGCCCCGATCTCGTCCAGCGCGACCGGCAGCGCGCCGATGGCGTGGCAGAGGTCCCAGACCATCACCGCGCCGGCCGCCTGCGCCGTCCGGGTCAGCTCGGCGGCGTCGAACAGCTCGCCGGTGCGGTAGTCGACCAGTGAGAACGACACCGCCGCCACCTGCTCGCCGTGTTCGTCGAGGTAGGCCTTCAGCTCGGACGGGTGCAGCCGGACCACCCGCAGGCCCAGCAGCCGGCCCACCGAGTCGGCCAGGTACTGGTCGCTGGGAAAGTTCACCCCGTCGGTCAGCAGCGTCGACCGGTCCGGTCGCAGCCGGCAGGCCGCGGTGATCGCCTGGAACAGCTGCACCGAGGTCGAGTCGCCGCACATCACCTGGCCCTCGCCGGCGCCGATAAAACCGGCGAGCTGGTTGCCGACCCGCCCGGGCAGGCCCCACCAGTCGTGGATGTTCCAGGACGTGATCAGGTCCTGGCCCCATTGCCGGCGCACCAGTTCGGTGACCGCGGGCAGCACCACCCGCGGCAGCGGGCCGAGGGAGTTGCCGTCCAGGTAGACCGTGCCGTCCGGGAGCTCGAACCTCTCGCGCAGGTGGGCCAGCTCGTCACCGGCGTCGGCCAGCCGGGCCGCTGCCAGCAGCGGGTCCTCAGCGGCGGCGCCGGGCTCAGGCAGGCTCGCCAGCCGGCCCGTCGAGTGCTGGTCGGCATCCGGTGCGACGGTCAGAGCGGCGTCCGGTGCGGTGGTGGTCGGCGAGTCGGTCATGGGTCAATGATGGCAAGTCGCCGGTGTGCGCGAAAACCGCCGTGGCGCGGCGTCCGGGGAGGATACGCAAGAATGGGCACGGTGACCGACAGCCAGAGCAGGCCCCGGGTTCGGATGACCGGTAAGGAACGGCGCGAGCAACTGCTGGACGTCGGGCGGGCGCTGTTCGCCGAGAAGGGCTTCGAAGTCACCTCGATCGAAGAGATCGCGACCCGGGCCGGGGTCAGCAAGCCGGTGGTCTACGAGCACTTCGGGGGCAAGGAAGGCCTGTACGCGGTGGTGGTGGACCGCGAGATGCGCAACCTGATGGAAGCGGTCACCTCGGCCCTGACCGGCACCAACCCCCGGGCGCTGGTCGAGCAGGCCGCCCTGGCGCTGCTGACCTACATCGAGGAGCAGACCGACGGCTTCCGGATCCTGGTCCGGGACTCCCCGGTGGCCACCAGCACCGGGACCTTCTCCTCGCTGCTGAACGACATCGCCAGCCAGGTGGAGTACATCCTGGTCCGCGAGTTCGACGCCCGGAAGCTCAACCCGAAGCTGGCCGGCATGTACGCCCAGATGCTGGTGGGCATGGTGGCCCTGACCGGGCAGTGGTGGCTCGAGGTGCGCAAGCCCAAGCGCGAAGAGGTGGCCGCGCACCTGGTGAACCTGGGCTGGAACGGCCTGCGGGGCCTGGAGGCCAAGCCGAAGCTGTCGCTGGAGTCCTGAGCCCGTCCGGTCAGGCGCTACAGCTCCTCCGAAAGCTCCAGCCAGCTGTGCTCGGCGGCCTCCTTGGACTCCAGCACCTCGCGCAGCTCGGCGTCGAGCGCGCTGATCCGGGTGTAGTCGGTGGCGTGCTCGGCCAGCGCCTGGTGCAGCTCGGCCTCCCGGCGGTCCAGCTTGGAGATCTCGCGCTCCAGCCGGGACAGCTCCTTGCGGGTCGCCCGCGGGTCGGACTTGCGCGCCGGCTTGGGAGAAGCCGGCTGGCTGGTCGGCTCGGCGGCCCGCAGGTCGGCCGCGCGGCGTCGCAGGTACTCATCGATCCCGCCCGGCAGCGCCGCGATCGAGCCGTCGCCCAGCAGCGCCACTGTCGAATCGCAGACCCGCTCGATCAGGTACCGGTCGTGGCTGACGACCACCAGGGTGCCGGCCCAGGAGTCCAGCAGGTCCTCCAGCTCGGCGAGGGTGTCGGTGTCCAGGTCGTTGGTCGGCTCGTCCAGCAGCAGCACGTTGGGCTGGGTGAGCAGCAGCCGCAGCAGTTGCAGCCGGCGCCGCTCGCCGCCGGACAGGTCGCTCACCGGCGTCCACTGCCGCTCGTTGGCGAAGCCGAACCGCTCGGCCAGCTGGCTGGCCGACTGCTCGACGCCGTCGAGCACCGCGGTGCCGCGCACCTCGGTCACCGCCTCGATCACCCGCAACTGCGACGGCAGCTCGGTGACGTTCTGGGACAGGTAACCGACCCGGACGGTCTGGCCGATCACCACCTTGCCGGCCTCGGGAGCCAGCTCGCCGGCCAGCAGCCGCAGCAGGTGGGTCTTGCCCGAGCCGTTGACGCCGATGATCCCGATCCGGTCACCGGGGCCGACATGCCAGGTGGCGTGGGAGAACAGCGTCCGGGCGGTGTCGCCGCTGCCGACCGAGAGCGTCACGTCCTCGACGTCATAGACGGTGCGGCCCAGTCGCTTGGCCGACAGCGCCCGCAACTCGACGGCGCTGCGCACCGGCGGGACGTCGGCGATCAGGGCCTCGGCGGCCTCGATCCGGAACTTGGGCTTGGAGGTGCGGGCCGGCGGGCCCCGGCGCAACCAGGCCAGCTCCTTGCGCAGCAGGTTCTGCCGCCGGGCCTCGCTGGCGCTGGCCTGCCGGTCGCGCTCGGCCCGGGCCAGCACGTAGGCGGCGTACCCGCCGTCGAAGCTGCGGACCGAGCCGTCGGTCACCTCCCAGGTGCGGGTGCAGACCGCGTCGAGGAACCAGCGGTCGTGGGTGACGGCCAGCAGCGCGCCGCGGCGCCGGTTGAGGTGCTCGGCCAGCCAGGTGACCCCTTCGATGTCGAGGTGGTTGGTCGGCTCGTCCAGCACCAGCAGGTCGGCGTCGGTGACCAGCGCGGCGGCCAGCGACACCCGGCGGCGCTCGCCACCGGACATCCGGTCCACCAGGGTGTCCAGGCCCAGCGCTGCCAGTCCCAGGCCGCTGAGCACCTCGCGGATGGCGGCGTCACCGGCCCAGACGTGCTCGGCGGCGTCGCCCACCACCAGGTCCCGCACGGTGGAGCCGGAGTTCAGGTGACCGGCCTGGTCGACGGCGGCGATCCGCAGCCCGCCGGTAGCGGTGGAGCGGCCGGAGTCCGGTGGCTCGGCGCCGGTGATCATCCGAAGCAGGGTGGACTTGCCGCCGCCGTTGCGCCCGACCACGCCGATCCGGTCGCGGTCACCGACGCCGAGGGACACCGCCTCGAGCACCGAGGTGGTGCCGTAACCCTTGGAGACGTTCTCCAGGTTGACCAGGTTCGCCATCAGCCCGACACCGCCATCAGCCCGACACCGCCATCAGCCCGACACCGTCGCTCGGGCGTTGCCGCCGGCCACCGCCAGGGCCTGCCGGCAGCTGCCGGTGCCGGCCAGCGCCCGGGCCAGCGTCCGGGCGTGCGCCTCATCACGAGCCAGGAACGCGCAGGTCGGCCCCGAGCCGGAGACGATGCCGGCCAGCGCGCCGCAGTCCTGCCCGGCAGCCAGGGTGGCGGCCAGGTAGGGCGCCAGCGCGATCGCGGCCGGTTGCAGGTCATTGGCCAGCCGGCCGGCCAGCAGCCCGGGATCTCCGCTGGCCACGGCCTCCAGCACTCCGCTGGCAGTGACCGCCGCGACCGGGTCGCCGGCGGCCCCGGCCTGGTCAGAGCCGCGCCGGCGATCCAGCTCGGCATAGACCGCCGGCGTGGACAGCCCGCCGTGGGCCACCGCCAGCACCCAGTGGAACTCCCGCCCGCCCTGGATCGGGCGCAGCCGCTCGCCGCGTCCGGAGCCCACCGCCGAACCACCGAGCAGGGCGAAGGCCACGTCGCTGCCCAGCTGGGCCGCCAGTCCGGCCAGCTCGCCGGCCGGCAGCCCCAGTCCCCAGAGCCGGTCGCAGGCCAGCAGCGCGGCGGCGGCGTCGGCCGAGCCACCGGCCAGGCCGGCGGCGACCGGAATCCGCTTGTCGATCACGAGCTCGGCGTGGGCCGGGACGCCGCCGTGTTCGGCCAGCAGGCTCGCCGCCCGCCAGGCCAGGTTGCGCTGGTCGGTGGGCAGCCCGGCGCTCTCGGCGCCGGTCAGCGTCAGGGTCAGCGACTCGGCGGGCGCGGCGCTCAGCTGGTCGGTCAGCTCCAGCGCGTGGAACACCGTGCCGATCTGGTGGAAGCCGTCGGCGCCCAGCGGCCCCACCGCCAGCTGAAGGTTGATCTTGGCGGGAACCCGGACGCTCACCCGCTCGGCAGTCTGGGACACGGCTGCGATGCTAGTGCGCGCCGTGACGTCCCGATCACCACGCGGGCCGGCGTCGGGCGCGGGGCCACCCGATTTCCTCGGTGGCTCAACTGCCTTGTAGGATTGCAGGGTTGCCTCGGCGAGGGAGCCCGCAGAACCGGTCAGCTGTCCCGACCGTCCTGGTGAGCCCCGTTATCGACGCGGTGCTTGCCGGCGCTGTGTTGTTGACCTGTTGTGACCGCGATGCTCGATCGCGGAACGGAACGACAGCCGCGCTGTGGCAACACCGCGATCGACTACGCATTATGACCGCCGTCTCACGCTCGGCACGATTCACTAAGCGATAACTCATGTACGAACTGATGCAACAGGAGCGCCCCCGTGTCTGAAGTCCGTTTGGCCGCCGAAGTACGTACCGAGTTCGGCAAGGGTGGCGCTCGCCGTACCCGTCGTTCCGGCAAGATCCCTGCCGTCATCTACGGCCACGGCGCCGACCCCCGGCACGTGTCGTTGCCGGCCCGCGAGTTCGCCCAGGCGATCAAGCGGGGCGGCGGCAACGTGCTGCTGACCCTGACCCTGGACGGCAAGGACCAGCTCACCATTCCCAAGGCCGTCCAGCGGCACCCGATCCGGGGCGACTACGAGCACGTCGACCTGATCGCCGTCCGCCGGGGTGAGCGGGTCACCATCGACGTTCCGCTGGTGGTCGTCGGCGACGTCGCCCCCGGCGCCATGCTGGGCCAGGAGCACACCACGGTCCAGGTCGAGGCCGAGGCCACCCACCTGCCCACCGAGATCGAGGTCTCGGTCGAGGGCCTGGACACGGGCGCGCACATCACCGCCGGCGACCTCAAGCTGCCGGCCGGCTCGACGCTGGTGACC
This sequence comes from Jatrophihabitans sp., assembly GCA_036389035.1. Classification (NCBI taxonomy): domain Bacteria; kingdom Bacillati; phylum Actinomycetota; class Actinomycetes; order Jatrophihabitantales; family Jatrophihabitantaceae; genus Jatrophihabitans; species Jatrophihabitans sp. The sequence goes on along the minus strand of DASVQQ010000018.1, from coordinate 75,323 downwards.
GACGCCGAGACGCTGCTGCTCAACGTCAGCACCGCGCCGACCGCCGAGGACATCGAGGCCGACACCGCCGAGGCGATCGCCGACCTGGGCATCGTCGAGGAGCCCTCCGACGCCGACGTGGCCGCGGCTGCCGAAGAGGCTGCCGAGGAAGCCAAGGACGACGAGACCTCGGACAAGGAGTAACGCCTGCCGCCCACCGGCGGCACTGGTTTCAGCTAGGGGCCCGGGACTGCCATGACTGACGAGCGCTTTCTCATCGTCGGGCTCGGCAACCCGGGCCCTCGCTATGCCGTCACCCGGCACAACGCCGGCTTTCTGGTGGCCGACGAGCTGGCCGCCCGGATCGGCGGGTCCTTCAAGGCCCACAAGGGCCGGGCCGATGTCGTCGAGGGCCGGCTGGCCGGGCAGGCCGTGGTGCTGGCCAAGCCGAAGTCCTACATGAACGAGTCCGGCGGTCCGATCGTGGCGATCAGCCGGTTCTACAAGGTCGACGTCACTCGAATGGTCGTGATCCACGACGAGCTCGACCTGCCCTTCGGCGGCCTGCGGCTCAAGCGCGGCGGCGGCGAGGGCGGCCACAACGGACTGAAGTCCGCCAGCTCGGCTCTGGGGTCCAAGGAGTACCTGCGGGTCCGCTTCGGGATCGGCCGGCCGCCCGGACGCCAGGATCCGGCTGACTACGTGCTGCGCGAGTGGGCCGCGGCCGAGCGCAAGGAGCTCGGGTTCCTGATCGACCGGGCCGCCGACGCGGTCGAGACGCTGATCGGCAAAGGGCTGGAAGCGGCCCAGAACGAGTTCAACTCCTGAGCGGCCGCCCCGTGCGCTAGCGTCCACGCCGCAACCGTTGGACGGGGATGGTCGAAGGCGTGCCCGAAGGGGACGCCCGCAAAGGAGAGCGATGAGAGCCAGCCTCGCAGTGCTGACCGCCGTGCTGAGCGGCCTGGCCGCCACCGTGGTGAGCGTCGCGGCGCCGCCGCTGGCCCGTCCCGCCGAGGCGGCCGGCCAGCCGAACCAGGTCATCACGGTGCAGGCCGCGAGTTCCACGTCCACCACCGCGCGGCTGGAGCTGTGGCAGCGTTCCAGCCTCGGCGGTTTCTGGCGCGCGGCCGGCCCGGTCACCGCCTATGTCGGCCGCAGCGGCGTCGGGCAGACCCGCGAGGGCCTGGGACGGACGCCGGCCGGCGTGTTCGGCCTCACCCAGGCCTTCGGCAACCAGCCCAACAACGGCACCAAGCTGCCTTACTTCCAGGCCGGTCGGAACGACTGGTGGAACGGCAACGTCTACTCACCGGTCTACAACACCCATGTGGTGCAGTCCTATTCGCCCGGCGGGGCGAGTGAGAACCTCTACACCATGGGCCCGGTGTACGCCCACGCCGTCGTGATCGACTACAACCGCTTCCCGGTGGTGCCCGGCGCCGGCTCGGCCTTCTTCCTGCACATCGACAACGGCCGGCCGACCGCGGGCTGCGTGGCGGTCTCATCGGCCTCGCTGGACTCGATCATGCGCTGGTTGAACCCCGCCGCGAATCCGGTGATCTCGATCGGCGTGGGCAGCCAGGCCACCAGCATCATCACCAAGGCCAACGCCGCCGCGGCGCTGCACAACCCAAAGGGCTACCTGGACTCGGCGACCGGTGGCCGGGGCAGCGTCCGGGCCACCGGCTGGGCCGTCGACCCTGACCTGCCGACCTATCCGGTGAAACTCGACGTCTATATTGACGGCCGGATGCGGGGCCGGTTCAGCACCGGGGTGGCCCGGCCGGACGTGGCCGCCGCGTTGCGGGCCGGCCCCAACCAGGGCTTCGCGATCACGGTGGGCAGCGTGGCCCGTGGCGCCCACACCGTCTGCGTCTACGCGCTGAACCTGCGGCTGGGGACCGGCAACCCGCGGATCGGCTGTCGGACGGTCACCGTCGGCTGAGAAAGCCGCTATCCGAGACCGGCGTCTCGCGCTACGCTGCCCATCCTGGACATACGGGGTGAATCAGCTGGAGCAAGCCATGACACGTCGCACCCCTCTCGCCCGATCGCTGGTGCTGGCCGCCATCGCCGTCAGCACTCTGACGGTGTCGCCGGCCGGCACGGCCTCGGCAGGCCCGATCCCTGATCCGTATACCCAATACCAGGTGACCAGCTACCACTACGGCAGCAGGTCGGGCGAGGTGATCGGCCAGTACGCCCACGCCGGACCGTGCGGCGAAGCGTTCTGGTGGGGCGAGACCTCGCGTTACACCACCACCAGCTGGGTCACCTGCCCCTAGCTAGCCGAGCCGGTCAGTTCCTTCCTGCCCGGCTGAGCAGCCTGGCTAGACCCGGGCGGTCCGCAGCTCGTGATCGAGCAGCCAGCGCTTGGCGGAGAAGCCGCCGGCGTAGCCGATCAGCTTGCCGTCGCTGCCCACCACCCGGTGGCACGGAACGATGATCGAGATCGGGTTGCGGCTGTTGGCCGAGCCGACCGCCCGGACCGCCTTGGGGTTGCCGACCTCCTCGGCGACCTCGCGGTAGGTCAGCGTGGAGCCGTAGCGGATCTGGCGCAGCGCCTGCCACACCGCGCGCTGGAAGGCGGTGCCGCGGGGGTTCAGCGGCAGGTCGAAGTCATCGCGCTGACCGGCGAAGTACTCCTCGAGCTGGGCGCGGGCCTGAGCGAACTCGGCGTCGTCCCGCTCGCCGAGGTCGGTGGGCTTGCGGCCGTGCTGGTCGGTGTACAGGCCGGTGAGCGCCCGGCCGTCGCCGGTCAGCAGCAGCGGGCCCAGCGGTGAGTCGACATAGCTGTGCACGACGTAGCTGGAAGTGACCTGGCTGGAAATCATGTGCCGTCCTTCATAGGTGGGAACTTAGCTGGAAGTCCTTGTGCGATAGGGGTGTTTGGTCCGCTGGAAGCGGGTGGACGTCCTGCAGGCTGGCCCACAGGTGATGTGTCAGGTAGCTGCGCCAGGGCGCGGTGGCGACCGGGTCGAGCGCACCGGTCAGGCGGGCCCGGGCCTGCCGGACACCGAGGTCCGAGCCCAGGTAGACGTCCGGGTCGCCGAGCGCGCGGATCAGCAGGTAGTCCGCGGTCCACGGGCCGATGCCGGGCAGCCGCAACAGCGCCGCCCGGGTCTCGGTCCGATCCGAGCCGGCGCCCAGCACCAGGCTCCCGTCGGCCATCGCGGCTGCCAGCCCGACCAGGGTGCGACCGCGGGTCCGGGGCATCGGCAACGACGCCGGGTCCAGGCCCGCGATCACCGCGGGCTCGGGGAACAGCCGCCAGTCCGGGCTGGAGTCGAAGGCCGGCGCACCATGTTCGGCCACCAGCCGGCTGAGCACGGTGCGCGCGCTGGCCACCGACACCTGCTGGCCGATGACCGCCCGGACGGCCATCTCGAAACCGTCCACGGCGCCCGGTGAGCGCAGTCCCGGCCGCCGGGTGACCAGGCCGGTCAGCGCGGGTTGGCCGGCCAGCACCTCGTCCACCGCCTGCGGGTCGGCGTCGAGGTCCAGCAGCCGCCGGACCCGGGCCACCGCGGCGGCCAGATCCCGGTGGTCGACCAGCCGCAGCCGGGCGGCGACGTAGCCGGTGGCGGGGGTGAGCGACACCAGGCCGGCCCCGTGCGGCAGCCGCAGCGTCCTGCTCAGGGTGCTGCCGTCGTAGCTCTCCAGCCCGCTGACCGCCCGGCCGGCCAGGAAGCCCAAGGTGGCCGCGGCATCCATCGGGGCGCGGTAGGCCAGCCGCAGCTCGATCGCCCCGGGCTCCCCGCGCGGCCCGATACGGGTGGCCCGCAACTGGCTGGGGGTGCTGGCGAAGACCTCTCGGATGGTGTCGTTGAACTGCCGGATGCTGGCGAAGCCGGCCGCGAAGGCGATCTCCGATGCCGCCAGGTCGGTGTTCTCCAGCAGGATGCGCGCGGTCTGGGCGCGCTGGGCCCGGGCCAGCGCCAGCGGCGGCGCTCCCAGCGCGGCCACCAGGGCGCGGCTGAGCTGGCGTTCTGAGTAGCCCAGCTCGCGGGCCAGCCCGGCGACCCCGTCGCGGTCTATCACCCCGTCGGCGATCAGCCGCACCGCGCGGCCGGCCAGGTCGGCCCGGCTGTTCGAGTCCGCCGAGCCCGGGGTGGCGTCGGGCCGGCACATCTTGCAGGCCCGGAAGCCGGCCCGCTGGGCGGCCGCCGAGCTGGGGTAGAAGCCGACGTTGCGCCGGTGCGGCGTGCGGGCCGAGCAGGACGGCCGGCAGTAGATCCCGGTGGTCCGCACACCGGTGTAGAACGTCCCGTCGAAGCGGGCGTCCCGGCTGCGCACCGCGCGGTAGGCGGCGTCCTCGTCGATCGGCACGGCACCAGTCTGCCGCGCCTCCGGCCATCTGACTGGCGGTTTTCGGACATGGCGTTTTCCGGCCCGGTCCCGGGCTCAGCCGGTGTTGCGCAGGCCGGCCGCGACGCCGTTCATGGTGAGCAGCAGCGCCCGGCGCAGCTGCTCGGCGGCGTCCTGGCCGCCGGCCGGCGTGCCGTCCTCACCGGAGCGGACCCGGGACAGCAGGTCGACCTGGGCGTAGGAGATCGGGTCCAGATAGGCGTCCCGCACGCTCAGCGTCCGCTGCAGCAAGGGCTGGTCATCGAGCAGGAACTGCTCCCCGGTGACCCGCAGCACCTCATCGACGGTGAGCTCGTGCTCGGCCTTGACCAGCTCGAACAGCCGGCGCAGCTCGGCCGGCACCAGGGTCGAGACGTAGTGCGAGGCGACCTCCAGGTCCGTCTTGGACAGCGTCATCTCGACGTTGGAGATGAAGGTCCGGAAGAAGTGCCAGTTGGCGTGCATGTCTGCCAGCGCCTCCGCCAGGCCGGCCTCGCGAGCCGCGCGGAGCCCGGAGCCGACTCCGAACCAGCCCGGCACGATCTGGCGGGACTGGGTCCAGCCGAACACCCAGGGAATCGCGCGCAGGCCCGAGATGCCGCCACCCGAGTCGGGCCGCCGGGCCGGTCGGGAGCCGATGTTGAGCGAGCCGAGCTGCTCGACCGGCGTGGAGGCGAGGAAGTAGGCGGGCAGGCCCGGGTCATCGACGAACCTGCGGTAGGTGGTGAAGGCCGCCTCGCTGACCAGCTCCATGGTGTGGTCCCAGGTCTGCAGCTGGTCGGGCCGCTGGCGCGGCGCCAGGTGCAGCGTCGAGGCCCGCAGCACCGCGGCCACGGTCAGTTCCAGGTTCTCCCTGGCAAGTTCGGGAAGGGAGTACTTGTCGCTGATCACCTCGCCCTGCTCGGTGAACTTGATCTCGCCGGCCAGCACCCCCCAGGGCTGGGCCAGGATCGAGTCGTAGGTGGGGCCGCCGCCGCGGCCGACGGTCCCGCCGCGGCCGTGGAAGAGCCGCAGCCGCACCCCGTGCCGGGCCGCGACGTCGCGCAGCGTGCGCTGGGCCTTGTGGATCTCCCACTGGGAGGTGGTGATGCCGGCGTCCTTGTTGGAGTCGGAATAGCCCAGCATCACCTCCTGCACGTCACCGCGAAGCCGGACGATCAGCCGGTAGGTCGGATCCGAGAGCAGCTCGTCGAGCACCTCACCGCTGTGGCGCAGCTCCTCGACGGTCTCCAGCAGCGGCACGAAGCCGATCCGGGCCACCGGCCGCTGGCCGCCGTCGGACTCCTCCCTCCCGGTGCCGTGCAGGTCGACCAGGCCGGCCTCGCGGGCCAGCACCACGGCGGCCAGCACGTCATCGGCGCCCATCGTCATCGACACGATGTAACTCTCGATCACCTCGACGCCGTAGGTGTCCAGCGCCTGGCGGATCTCGGTGAAGACGGCGAAGGTCTTGGCGCCGGCCGGGTCCAGCGGCGGCGGGGTCTGAGCCAGTGGCCGGCGGGAGGCCAGCTCCTTGGACAGCAGCCGGCGGCGGTAGTCGCGCGGCAGGTCGGCGTAGAGCCAGTGCTCCTCCTTGAGCCGGTCGATGAGCTGGCCGACCGCGTGGTGGTGGGCATCGGCGTGCTCGCGGATGTCCAGGGTGGCCAGGTGCAGCCCGAAGATCGAGATGGTGCGCTGGACCCGGGCGAGCAGGCCGTCGGCGATCAGGCCGCCGGAGTTCTGCCGCAGCGAGGCGGCGATCAACCGGAGCTCGGCCAGCAACTCCGCCCGGCCGAGGTAGTCACGGCCGGGCACGTGCCGGCTGCCGGCGTCGATCCGCTGCCGGGTGTTGACGATCTTGTGCCGGATGCAGGACAGCTTGAGCCGGTACGGCTCGGTCTCGTTCACCACCCGGACCCGGGGGTCCAGTTCGGGCAGGTTGGCCAGGTCGGTGTCGATCGAGGACAGCAGCTCCGGCGACACCCCGACGATCGAGCTGGAAGAGGACAGCTCGCCGATCAGCGCGTCGATCTCGGCCAGCGCCGAACGGGCGGCCACGTGATGCTGCAGCCGCAGCACCTCGTTGGTGACCGCCGCGGTGACGTTGGGGTTGCCGTCCCGGTCACCGCCTATCCAGGACCCGAAGGTCAGCGGCCGGGCGTCGGTGTCCAGCTCGGCGCCGTGGCGGGCCAGCTCGGCGGCCAGGTCACTGGTGAAATCAGGCACCGTCTCATCGATCAGCTCCTGCAGGTAGTACACCGCGTTGCGGGCCTCGTCCACCGGGGTGGGCTGGTGCCGGCGCAGCTCGTCGGTCTGCCAGATCAGATCGATGATCTCGGCCAGGTTGCGGTCCTGGCGCTCCCGCGCGCCGGTGCCGGGCTCGGTCGGGTCGGCCAGCACGTCGGCCAGCCGGCGTAGCTTGCTCAGGATGGACCGGCGGCTGGCCTCGGTCGGGTGCGCGGTGAACACCGGACGCACGGCCAGCGCGTGCACCGCCTGGCTCAGCCCCGTGGGCCCGGACTTGGCCGCGACCGCGGCCACCGCGCTGGCCAACCAGCCCTGCTCGGCCGGCCGGTCCCGCAGGCTGCGCACCCGGTGCACCTGTTCGGCGACGTTGGCCAGGTGGAAGTAGGCCGAGAACGCCCGCACCAGAGCCGAGGCGGTCTCGACCGGCAGCCCGGCGAGCAGTGACCGGACCTCGTCGCGAGCCGCGTTGCGATCCTCGATCCGGGCTGCCTCCTTGCTCTGCTTGGTCAGCGCCCGGACCCGCTCCACCAGTTCGAGCAGGGCCGGGCCGTGCTGGCGGACCAGCGAGTCGCCCAGCAGCTGGCCGACCCGCCGGACGTCCCGGCGCAGGGGTGTGTCGTCGTCGGTCGTCCGGATGTGGGAAGGAAAGTCGAAGGCGGTGCGCGTGGTCACCCCCCAATCCTTACCCATCGTCGCTCCGAATGACCCGACGGACGGTCACCTGCCGGTGAAGGGCAATCTGCGAGGCTTACGGTAACTGTCCGCAGACACCTGATTACCGTGAGCACAACTATTGCCGATAGGATAAAAATGCATAAACTTTTGACGAATTTAGCGCTTCCCAAACGCCCACTTCACGGACTATAAACGTGAGGTTACAGGCGTCGATCGGGGGACGACGGCAGGTATCGAGCGACCCCCGGTATGCGTCTTATGCGTAGTCGAGGAGTCACCCGGACAACAGACTCCGGTGGCGCATGGGGGATTCGCAGGTGGTTCGGACCGCCTGCCGCAAACGGGGGACAGATGTTCACTTCGGACCTAGGGGCCGTGGCTGAGGACGATGACGACTCCTCAGCTCGAGGCCGGCTGGCGGTTGCCGGTGCAACGCCGTCGGCGCTTGCCCCGGTAGCCGGCCAGGACCGCCCCGGCCAGGACCGTGCCCAGGTGAGCACCACCCTCTCCGAGAGCCCGCAGCCGCCGGTGATCGCGGGCTGGACCGATGCCGGCGCGACCGAGCCGGCTCCCGAGGACTCCGGCGTCCTGCGCCGCTCCCGCTGGCTCGGCAAGTACCAGCGCGGCCTGGTCGTCACCGACCTGGCTGCCGCCTGGGTCGCCATCGCGATCGCCTACCTGCTGCGGTTCGGCGCGAGTGCCTCCGCGCCGTTGAACGTGCTGGCGGCCGTCGTGCTGCCGCTGGGCTGGATCGCCCTGATCGCGGTCAACCACGGTTACGGAGGGCGGCTCGTCGGAGTCGGCGCCGCCGAGTTCCAGAAGATCTTCCGCGCCTTCCTGCACCTGACCGCGCTGATCGCGTTCGCCTCCTTCGTGACCAATGCCCAGCTGGCTCGCGGCTTCGTGCTGCTGGCCCTGCCGCTGGCGCTGTGCCTGAACCTGATGGCTCGCTACGCCGCCCGCAAGTGGCTGCACGCCCAGCGCGCCCGCGGCCGGGCGATGAAGTACGTGCTGCTGGTCGGTGACGCCGAGGCCATCAGCAGTTTCACCGAGGTGCTGCGCCGGGACCTGCACGCGGGCTTGCGAGTGGTCGGCGCCTGCGTTCCGTCCGAGGCGATCGCCGACATGCGGACCATCGACACCCTGGGCGAGGCCGAGGTGCCACTGCTCGGAGACGTCGACTCGATCGTCAGCGCGGTGCGGCTCAGTGGCGCCGACACGGTGGCCGTGGTGTCCTCCGGCGCGGTCGGGCCCGAGAAGCTCCGCTGGGTGTCCTGGCAGCTGGAGGGCAGCTCGACCGACCTGGTGGTCTCACCCGGGCTGACCGAGGTGGCCGGCCCGCGGCTGCACATCGTGCCGGTGGCCGGGTTGCCGCTGCTGCACGTGGAGGAGCCGAAGTTCACCGGCTTCCGCCGGGTGCTCAAGGGCGCCTTCGACCGCAGCATGGCGGGTGTGGCGCTGTTGCTGCTCGCCCCGCTGTTCCTGGCGCTGGCGCTGGCGGTCCGGCTGACCAGCTCCGGGCCCGCGCTGTTCCGCCAGGTTCGGGTGGGCCGGGCCGGCAGCACCTTCGTGATGCTGAAGTTCCGGTCGATGTACGCCGACGCCGAGGAGCGGCTGGCCAGCCTGCGGGAGCAGAGCGACCACGGCGACGGCGTGCTGTTCAAGATGAAAGAGGACCCCAGGATCACCCGGGTCGGCAAGTTCCTGCGCAAGTACTCCCTGGACGAGCTGCCGCAGCTGATCAACGTGCTGCTCGGCACGATGTCCCTGGTCGGCCCCCGCCCGCCGCTGCCGCTGGAGGTCGCGCGCTACGAGGACCACGTGCACCGCCGGCTGCTGGTCAAGCCGGGCCTGACCGGGCTCTGGCAGGTCAGCGGGCGCAGTGACCTGAGCTGGGACGAGTCGGTCCAGCTGGACCTGCGCTACGTCGAGAACTGGTCCCTCGGCGAGGACCTGTTCATCCTCTGGAAGACGGCACGGGCTGTAGCAGCCGGCTCCGGAGCGTACTGAGCCCGTAACGCTCGGTAACCGTGGTTTAGCCTTGCAAAATAAGGCTATTATCAATTCATTCCAGCTTTACAGCACGCGTGCCGTCGGCTAGCCTTGAGGCAGTTCTTAGCACGGATTTTACTAGCGCCTCTGAGTCCATGAGTAGCGCGAGGCTGATCTGGCCGCCGCTGGCGCCGGTCAGCCTGATTGTCAGCGAGACCGCAGTCATCGCGGCCTTTCAGGTTGGGGAATACATGCTCAGCAGTGGCAACGTCCAGGCCCGGTCCGGCTCGCTGTCCCGGCGCGCCCGCGCCCTGCTGGGCACCGTGGTGCTGGCCACCGGCGTGCTCGCCGGCGGCCTCGCCGACGCCCCCGCGGCCGCCGCGGCCACCCCGGCCTCAGCGCTGGACGGATCGCAGTCCTCGCTGGCCGCGCCGTCGTGCTGGTCCATCAAGCAGCTCAAGCCCGCCAGCGCCAACGGCGTCTACTGGCTCCAGACCACCCAGCTCATCGCGCCGGAGCAGTTCTACTGCGACATGACCACCGACGGCGGCGGCTGGGTGCTGGTCGGGCGCGGCCGGGAGGGCTGGACCTGGGCCCACGGCGGCCAGGGCAGCGTCGCAACGCTGCGCAACACCCCGACCGGCACCGGCGCGTTCGCTCCCGCGGCGCTGCCCGCGGCCACCGTGCAGGGATTGCTGGGCGGCGGCCGGGTCGACGCCCTGACCGACGGCATCAGGGTCCGCCGGGCCACCGACCTCAACGGGACCACCTACCAGGAGATGCGGATCGCGGCCTCCGACCGTTCCGACTGGAGCTGGGCGTTCGGGGGCGGCGTGCTGTTCTCCAACATGAAGGTCAACGGAACCAACTACGGGGCGGGCGGCACCCACTCGTGGGCCAGCGAGAGCAAGGAGCAGGGCCTGCTGCGGCTGACCACCAGCGAGTCCTCCACCCACAACTACAAGATGGGCTGGTCCTACGGCAACCAGATCGCGGGCCAGAACAACACCACCAGCTACCTGTGGCAGTACACCACTGAGAAGTCGGCGCTGCCGTTCACCCAGGTGTTCATCCGTCCCAAGCTGACCACGGCCGGCTTCCAGCCGATCCCGGCCGAGGGGCTGCCGGCCAGCACGGTGCGCCCGCTGGCCTCCTCGACGACCTCGCTCAACACCCCGTGGGGTGTCACCGGCATCCTCGGCGCGGTCAGCGAGCTGAACATGGAGGTCGAGTCGTTCGCTCAGATCGGCGACGTCATGTACGTCGGCGGCGGCTTCCAGCGGGTTCAGAAAGGCGCCACCCCGGCAGCTGCCGACAACATCGCCCAGCCCTGGTTGGCCGGCTTCAACGTCAACACCGGCGAGTGGCTGTCCAGCTTCCGGCCCCAGCTGAACGGCATGGTCTGGGACCTGCAGGCCACCCCTGACGGAAAGCTGGTGGTCGGCGGCGAGTTCACCACGGTCAACGGCGCCTTCGGCGTCAACGGCCTCACCCAGCTCGACCCGATCACCGGCGCGACGGTGGCCGGCTGGACCGCGAAGGTCGACTACGTCACCACCGACACCAACGTCGCCTTCCAGGTCAAGGCCATCGACTACCAGGACGGCTACCTCTACATCGGCGGCCGGTTCAACCGGGTCACCGGTGGGGTGCCGCTCACCGGCCCGGTCACGGTAGCCCGCGCCGCCCGGCTTCGGGCCACCGACGGTAGGCCTGACGGCGCCTGGAAGCCGCACTTCGACGGCTCGATCGTCGAGCTCGACGCCAGCGCCCAGGGCGACCGGGTCTACTTCGCCGGCTACTTCAACAACGTCAACGGGGTGGCCTCGCCGAACCACGGGGTCATCAGCACCGCCACCGGCGCCGCCTCGGTCACCGGCCTGGCGCCGTTCCAGCCGAGCATCGGCTCCGGCACCAACACCTACCAGCAGGCCGTCAAAGAGGACGGTGGCAACGTCTGGGTGGGCGGCTCACAGCACGTCCTGAGCCAGTACGACCGGGGCAACTTCGCGTTGAAGAGGTCGCACATCACCAGGTCCGGCGGTGACTTCCAGACCATCGGGGTCCACGACGGCGTGGTCTATGCCAGCTGTCACTGCGGCAACTACAACTACTCCGACACCCTGAACTACGACGCCACCACGATCACCACCGCCAAGGACGTGCACAACATCAGGTACATCGCGGCCTGGGACAGGGTGACCGGTGAGTACCTGCCCGACTTCTACCCGAGCGCGCTGGGCACCCGCTCCGGCATCGGCGGCTGGGAGCTGACTCCTGACTCCAACGGCTGCATGTGGTTCGGCGGTGACTTCACCCGGGGCTCCTACCACGGCACCGGCTACCAGTGGCTCGGCGGCTTCGGCAAGTTCTGCCAGCGCGACACCACCGCGCCGACCACGCCGACCAACCTGCGCTCCAGCACCGACCCGACCGGGCTCAAGCTGGCCTGGAACGCCGCAGGAGACAACGCCGGCTCGGTTCGCTACGAGGTGCTGCGCGATGACCGGGTGATCGTCTCCACCAACAGCCTGTCCTACGTCGACACCACCGGCTCGGTGCCCGCCGACTACTGGGTGCGCGCTGTCGACACCGGCGGCAACCGGTCGGCCACCTCGAACAAGCTGAGCGTGCAGGGTCCCGACACCGTCGCGCCGACCGCCGCCATCACCAGCCCGGCCAACGGCGCCTCGGTGTACGGCCAGGTCACGGTGACCGCGACCGCCACGGATGACCAGACGGTCGCCGCGGTGGACCTGCTGGTGGACGGCACCCTCCTCGCCTCGGACTCGGGCGCTCCGTACAGCTTCACCTGGTCGGCCACCGCGGCCGGCAGCCACACCCTGCAGGCGCGGGCCCGCGACGGCGTGGGCAACACCGGGACCTCGGCGACGGTGACGGTGACCGTGCCGGCTGACACCACCGCGCCGAGCGCGCCGGGCACGCCGAGCAGCAACGGGGTGACCACCACGTCGGCGACGCTGAGCTGGGCGGCGGCCACCGATGACCGCGGCGTGACCGGCTACCAGGTGCTGCGCGACGGCGTGCAGGTCGGCCAGAGCGCCGGACTGAGCTGGAGCGACACCGGCCTGACTCCGGGGGCCACCTACAGCTACACCGTCCGGGCGGTGGACGCGGCGGGCAACGTCGGCCCCGAGAGCGCTTCGGTGTCGGTGACCACGCTGTCCGAGAGCGCCCCGCTGTTCACCGACGCCTTCGCCGGCGTCGACGGCGCGCCCTGGGCGCCGTCCTGGACGACCGGCGCCGGCACCGGCAGCGCCACCCTGCAGGCCGACGCCGGCCGGCTCGAGGTGACCGATGTGTCCGGGGCGTACAGCAGGGCCCAGCTGACCGGCCTGGCAGTCCAGGCGGACAGCGAGTTGCTGACCTCCTACACCTGGTCCTCGAACACCGCGCTGAGCTACCTCAGCGTGTACCTGCGGGGCTCGGGCGGCTGGCAGAACGCCTACCGGCCGCGCAACGGGTACGGCCTGCAGTTGCAGTCGAACTCGGGCACGGTGACGGTGCAGAAGAACGTCAACAGCATCACCAGCACCGTGCAGTCGGTGGTCGGCGCTCAGGCGGTGACCACTGGCAAGCAGTGGCTGCGGCTGCGGGTGAGCGGTTCGACCATCCAGTTCAAGATCTGGTCCGACGGCACGGCCGAGCCGATCGCCTGGGAGTCCACCGCTACCGACACCAGCGTCACGGCCGCCGGGCAGCTGTTCCTGTCGGTGGTGCGCGGTGGCACCAACGTCGGTGTCAAGTCGGTCTCCTTCGACGACCTGGCCATCCGGGACGGCCAGTAGCGACCAGCCGAACCTGGCAGCGCCGTTAGCGGCGCCTGCGCATCCGCGTGGCCCTGCGCCACGCCGTTGCCCAGCGATGACCGAGTGACCGAAGCCCCTCCTGATCCCAGGAGGGGCTTCGGCGCGTTCTGAGGACGGATGAGGCTGAGTCGCACCCGCCGCGAGCCTCCTCCGACAGTACTTAACAGGTAAGTTACATCACTGTAAGTAACTGGTCGCTGCACCAGCTGGCGCATACGCGCCCCAGTCGCCCATCCATCTGGTACAAGGACAGCATCGCTACGGTCAGTACATCATCAGGCCCCATAAGTACTAGTTCTTGTCTGTTTTTTGAGGGTTTATTGAGGCCATTAGGTCTCTGTAAAAATTACGTACCGTAACCACTTAACTGAAAGGTCACGCTGACGATATTGCGGATAACCGACTACTAGGAGTAATCATGCACCGCCACCACGCAGCGCGCAGAAGCGCAAAGACAAGGTCCTGGGTCGGCGCGTCGCTGGTCGCTCTGGTCGGTGCCGGCGCGGTGACCGCGCTGAACCTGTCCTCGACCACCGCGGTGGCCGGCGCCGCCACCGTCAACCTGGTCGCCAACTCGACGTTCAGCACCGGCACGACCGGGTGGTACACCCGCTCGGGTGGCTCGCTGGCCGTCGTGCCCGGCCACGACGGACACCGGGCGATCCGGCTGCGCAACCAGACCGCCGCCCCCCTCACCCTGGCGCTCAACGACAAGGTGAACACCGTGCGCGCCACCGTGGCCGGTGCGACCTACCAGGCCAGCGCCTGGATCAGGACCGACGCGCCCGGCCTCACCGCCGCGGGCCGCATGATGGAGTACCAGCGACTGCTGTACCGCGGTGAGAAGCGCACCAGCGCCTGGCTGCGCACCACCGGCTGGGTGAAGGTCACTGCCAACTACACCGCCAAGGCCAACCAGAGCACCATCGACTTCAACATCCTCGCCTGGTCGCTGCCCCGGGGTAAGAGCCTGCTGATCAGCCAGCCCAGCCTGACCCTGCTGACCCTGCCGACCCAGCCGGCCCCGGTGAAGAAGCCGGTGCCCGCGCCGACCACCTCGGCCCCGGCTCCGGCTCCGACCACCTCGGCCCCGGCTCCCGCTCCGACCACCTCGGCCCCGGCCCCCGCGCCGACCACCTCGGCCCCGGCCCCTGCGCCGACCACCTCGGCCCCGGCTCCCGCGCCGACCACCTCGGCCCCGGCTCCCACTGGCTACCGGCTGGTCTTCAACGATGACTTCAACACCATCGACCGCGTCAAGTGGAACGTCCGCAACAACTCCTGGGCGCGCAACGAAGAGTCGATCGTCACCTCACGGGCGTCCAACGTCTTCGTCAGCAACGGCGCCTTGACGCTGCGGGCGATCAACGAGAGCTACACCGTCGGCAGCACGACCCGGCAGTACACCTCCGGCTACCTCGACACCATCGGGCGGGGATCCTGGAAGTACGGCCGCTTCGAGATGCGCGCCAAGCTGCCCACCGCCCAGGGGATGTGGCCGGCCTTCTGGCTGCGCAACAACACCACCCTCGGTGAGCTCGACATCATGGAGGCCGTCGGCGGCCGGGTGAACCAGACCGTGCAGACGGTCCACCAGTCCACCAACGGCGACCTGGCCAAGGCCGGACACGAGGACACCCTGCCCAGCGGCGACACCAGCACCTGGCACACCTACTCGGTGGAGCGCCAGCCCGGCTACATGAAGTGGTACGTCGACGGCCGGCTGGTCTTCCACAAGACCCAGTCCCAGCTCACCTGGCTCGACTCGAGCTTCAACGAGCCGATGAACATCCGGCTCAACCTGCAGGTCGGCGGCAGCATGCCGAACTGGTACGGGCTGCCCGTCAAGGGCGCGCCCCTCGGCCAGAGCGACTTCGTGATCGACTACGTGCGGGTTTACCAGCTCGGCTAGCGAGCCGGAGCTAACAGCGATCTAGCTTGTGACATATGCTTTCGTGGTCCCGGTCCGCAGATCCAAGGGCCGGGCCCACGGGGGCAGAAGAATGTGATGGATGACCTGAGATCGGCACAGCACGACAGCGCTCCCGAGGCACCCGAACGCAGGAACGGCCGCTGGCGGCTGGCGGTGGCCGGGCTGGCCGCGCTCGTGCTGGCCACCACGGTGACCGCGGCGTCGATGTTTCGTCAGGAACCCAAACCCGACTGGCAGCTGGTCTGGTCCGATGACTTCAACGGCTCCACCCTCGACCGCTCCAAGTGGGACGCCGAAGACGAGTCCACCTTCGGAGAGGGCAACCTGGAGCTGGCCTGCCTGATGAGCCGTTCGAAGAACGTGGAGGTGGCCGGCGGCATGCTCACCCTGCGAGCCGCCCGGGAGAACCCTCCGGTGATCTGCGGCGACAAGGACTCCCGCTTTCCGGGCGGCCGTTCTTACACCTCGGCGATGCTGAGCACCAAAGGCAAGGCCGCCTGGCATCAGGGCCGGTTCGAGGTCAGGGCCAAGCTGCCGCTGGCCGCCGGCAAGTCCAAGGGCCTGTGGCCCGCGTTCTGGATGCGTCCGGCCAACGGCTCCGGGGACGGCGAGCTCGACATCATGGAGGCGATCGGCACCGGGGACAGCCAGGATCCTGAAGCCGGCTCGGTGCATCACACGCTCTGGTACGACGGAAAGGGCACCTTCACCAAGCAGTCCTACTCCGCCCCGGTCAAGGGTGGTCCGGCCGGCGGATTTCACACCTACGCCGCGGAATGGCAGTCCGGCGTGATGCGGTGGTACATCGACGGGCAACTGACTTTCGAACGCAACCGGAGCAGCGCACCCTGGATAGACGAGGCCTTCGCGGGCGAGTTCTTCCTCAGGCTCAATCTCGCGGTGGGCGGCCGCTGGCCCGGCAGCCCGAACTCCGATACCGAACTTCCGGCTGACATGGTGGTGGACTGGGTGAAGGTGTACCAATGGCGCTGACGAGCACGTCCGGCTGGCGGGGCGAAGCGGCGGTGTGGCCCCTGGTCACCGCGGTGGTCCCCACCATGAACCGCCCGCAACTGCTGGTTCGCGCCGTCCAGTCGGTGATCGATCAGGACTATCCGGGCGAGATCGAGTGCCTGGTGGTCTATGACGGCACCGAGCCGGTCATGCCGGAGGTCCGCCTGAGCGCCGGCCGCACGGTGCAGGTGCTGGTGAACAACCGGACCAAGGGGCTGGCGGGCAACCGCAACACCGGCTACCTCGCCGCCTCCGGTGAGCTGGTGGGCTCCTGCGACGACGATGACGAGTGGCTGCCCGGCAAGCTGCGGGCCCAGGTCGACCTGCTGCGCAAGCACCCCGAGGCCAGCGCCGCGGCGTCGGGTTTCGTCTATCACTACCGCGGCAAGGACATCCCCCGGCTGGCCGAGCTGCCGGCCCTGACGTTCACCGACCTGCTCAACGACCGGCACATCGAGGCCAACGCCTCCACCTACCTGATCCCTCGCGCCGAGCTGCTCGGCGAGATCGGCCTGGTCGACGAGGAGCTGCCAGGCAGCTACGCCGAGGACTACGAGCTGCTGCTACGAGCGGCCCGGCAGGGTCCGATCGTCTGCGTCGAGGAACCCCAGTCCCGGGTGTACCTGCACGACTCGTCCTTCTTCGCCAGCCGCTGGCAGACCATCAACGACGCCCTGGTCTACCTGCTCGACCGGGTGCCGGAGTTCGCGCAGGACCCCAAGGGCCTGGCCCGGATCGAAGGCCAGATCGCGTTCTCCCATGCGGCGCTGGGCAATCGGGCCGCGGCGGCGAAGTGGGCGCTGCGATCACTGCGCAAGTCGCGCCGCGCCCGGCAGAGCTACGCGGCGCTGGTGGTGGCCAGCCGGCTGGTCAGCGCCGACCGAGTGCTGGCCACCGCCCGCCGGTTCGGTCGCGGGATCTGAGCATGAGCAGGCCACTCACCGGCGTCCGGCAACTGCCGGCCTGGCCGGTGTACGCGCTGTTCGCCGGTTTTCCGATCTGGTGGCTGCTGGGCATGGGCGCGTTCGCGGTGATGATCATCGCGATCCCGATGTTCCTGCTGCTGGTGCAGCGCAGGAACGTCGAGATGCCGCCGGTGTTCTGGTTGTGGATCGGCTTCGTGGTCTGGGCGTGCGTGGCCGCGCTCATGCTGAACTCCGGACCGCGCCTGATCGGCTCCGGCGTCCGGATGGGCAACTACATCGGCTCCAGCATCGTCTTTCTCTACATCTACAACGGCCGGGACCGGCTGAACAACCGCGTCGTGCTGCGGGCCCTGGTGCTGCTGTTCGCCTTCGTCGTCATCGGCGGCTACCTCGGGGTGCTGGTGCCGCGCGGGAACTTCTCGACCCTGATGCAGTCGCTGCTGCCCTCGAGCATCGGCAGCAACGAGTACGTCCGCAGCCTGGTGCACCCGACCTTCGCCGAGGTGCAACGGCCCTACGGCTCACCTCGCACCTTCTACCGTCCGAGCGCGCCGTTTCCCTACACCAACAGCTGGGGGTGCAACGTCGCGCTGCTGGTGCCGCTGATGGTCGCCGCGATCATGACGTTCCGGCGGCTGGGCGCCCGGCTGGCGATCGCGGCGCTGCTGGCTGCGGCCTGTGTGCCGGCGTTCGCCACCCTGAACCGGGGGATGTTCCTGGCCCTGGGCCTGGTGCTGGCCTACGCCTCGCTCCGGCTGGCCCTGCGCGGCCGGCTGGTGCCGCTGTCGGTGGTGCTGGGCGGCGCCTCGGTGGGCCTGGTCGTGGCGGTGTCGGCCGGCGTGCTGGCCCGATTGCAGGAGCGGCTGCACTACAGCCGCACCAACCTGGGCCGGCAGACCATCTACCGGGAGGCCTTCGACGGGACGCTGGACTCGCCGGTCTTCGGCCACGGCGCGCCACAGCCATCCCCGACGTTGGACGTGTCCATCGGCACCCAGGGCCAGGTGTGGAACGTCATGTTCAGCTACGGCTTCGTGGCGCTGGCCTTCTTTCTGGGCTGGTTCGCCGTGGTCGTGCTGCAGAGCTGGCGAGCGCGCGGCCAGGCCGACCTGTGGGTGCACGCGACGCTGTTCGTCGCCTTCGCCACCTTCTTCTACTACGGCTATGACGGCATCCAGCTGACGGTGGTGATGACCGCGGCAGCGCTGGCGCTGCGGACCCGCCGGGGTGAGGTGGCCGCCACCAGCGCGCCGAGCCGCCCGCCGGGCCTCGCGCAGCCCGCGCCGGAGCTGCTGGCCGCCCGGTCCTGACCCGGCTTGACTCTGCTTTCTTGCCCGGGTGATGCCGCGTCGCTCGCCATCGTTGGCCGTCCAGCAGGGACGACACGCCGTCGACACCCTGCAGCGGGGCCAACGATCGGAAAGTGCGGGAAACGATGCCGCTAACGGGCCGAGCGCGCCGTGCGCCGGAACCCGACCCGGGCCGGTTTGCTCGCCAGCAGCTGACCGACCACGGCCGCGAACCGGGCCACCGTCTGGCTGACATCGCTGGCGCCGGGGCCGACCGCCAGGCTCGCCGGGTCGAGCACCGCCCGATCGAGCGCGGCGTGCAGCTCTGCCTCGGAATGAGCCGCCACCAGCAGGCCGTTACGGGCCAGCTGCTGGACGAAGGCCACCTGGTGGTCATCGACCACCTCGTTGAGCCGGGCCAGCCGGGGAACCACGATCGGGACCGTGCCGCAGATCCGGCTGTCCATGATGCCGCCGGGGCCGCCCTGGGTGACCACCACATCGGCGTCGGCCAGCAGCTCGAGCAACTCCGCGCGCGGCTTCATGCCGAACCCGTCCGCCCCGCTCATCGGACGGCTCGAGCCGTGCTGCACGATCCAGCGCACCGCGCCGGGGTTGCCGGCGTTCCAGCGCTCCAGCCAGTCCATCAGCCGGTCGAACCGGTGGTGGTCGGTGCCGACGGTGACCACTCCGTTGAGCGGACCGACCGCGCTCACAGGGCTACCCATTCGCTCCGCTCCTCGCTCGCTGCGCTCGCTGCGATGCTCACTCACAGGGCTACCCATTCGCGCCGCTCCTCGCTCGCTGCGCTCGCTGCGATGCTCACTCACAGCAGCTGGCCGATCAGCGTGGCGTTGGGATAGAGCTTGAGCTGCTCGTCCCACTGCACCAGGAACAGGTCCGACACCGGCCGGCACAGCCGTCCGGTCAGGGTCGGGGTGTCGATGCGGTCATAGACCTCGACGTAGACGGTGCGGATGCCCATCAGCCGTGCCAGGTAGAAGACCGGCACCGCGACGGCGGCCCCGGTCGAGACGACCACCTCGGGCCGGAACCCGCGCAGGGCCTTCCAGGCGACGCCGAAGTTGCGGATCAGGTTCGGGATGTTGCGGGTGGTGGGGTGGTAGGCCCAGGTGATCTGCTCACCGACCAGCATCGACCGGGCGTCGGGCTTGTCGAAGGTGATCCAGTGCCGCTCATGCTCGGACCACCACGGTCGCAACGCCTCGAGTTGGCCGAGATGGCCGCCGGTCGAGCTGGCCAGCAGGATCCGCATGGTGGCTCAGCTCTTTCTGGTCGAGGCCGGCCGGGGCGAGCCCGGCGGCGGCGCCTCCGAGCCGAAGCCGCCGCCCGGCCAGGAGCCGGCCCCGGACGGTTGAGTCGAGGTCGAGCCGGAGCCACCCGGCCTGGGGATTTCCGCGGTGACCGAGGCGGGGTTGGTCGCGGCCGGGCTGCTGCTGGTGGGAGCTGCGCTGCTGGTGGGGGCGTTTGTCGCCTCCTCAGCCGCCTGAGCGGGACGCGGCCCCGCCCCGGCGGCCTCACGGTGGCTGGCGCCGCCGACCGGTCGCCCCGGCGCGCGGTCGGCGAGGCGTCGACGGCCGCCCAGCAGGCTCGACCGGCGGCTGAGCAGGATTCCGCCCAGCACGGTGACGCTGACCTGGGCCAGCTGGCGGGCCAGCCGCTCGATCTCGACATGGGTGGAGTGGCCCTTGTAGGCCACCACGACCGCCTCGTCGGCGATCTGGCCGAGCCGCAGCGAGGTGCTGGGAAGCTCGATGTTCACCCCGTCCAGGACGATGATGTCGACCTTGGCCAGGATCTCGGAGAGGTTGTCGCCGTTGGCTCGCAGCGTCGATCCGAGCGACACCTCATCGCCCAGCGACAGCACCAGCAGGTTGGACAGCTGGGTCGAGGGCGCCAGCCGGTCGGCCAGCCGGGCGCCCGGCCAGCTCGGCGCGTCCTGGACCTCGAGCAGCTCGACGGCCGGCTGCACGGCATGCTCCGGTCCGGCGAGCACGGTCCGCAGCCCCTGGGTGGCGAAGGTCGCCGCCAGGTTCATCGGGGCGAGGCTGAGCCCTTCCTGCCCGGTGCCGCACAGCAGCACCACCCGGCTGCCGGTCGAGTGCGAGGTCGCCGCCGTGGTGACCGTGCGGTAGGCGTCGGCCTCCGGGCTCCGGGTGGCCGCGGTGGCGGCCAGGGACTCCGGAAGCCGGGAGCCGCCCTCGTCGGCGACGAACTCGGCGATCACCGGGGCGCCCAGGCTCTGCTCCAGATCCGCCGAGGCGCGCACCCGGTCGTCGCGGCGGTCGCGCACCACCGCCAGGATGATGCCCAGCAGCAGTCCGATCAGCAGGCCGCCGACCAGGTAGAGCGGCGGCCGGGGCGAGCTCGGCGACTCCGGGACCGCCGCGGCGCCGGCCACCTGTCCCGGGTTGATGACCGAGGTCTTCAGGTTGTTCAGCTGGTTCTGCAGCTGCTGGATCTGGTTCTGCAGCAAACCGCGCTGGGTCTCGTTCTGGCCCACCCCGACTCCGGCCCCCACTCCGGCCAGGCTCCGCTGCAGGTCAGCGACCTGGGACTGGATCCGGCCGACCCGCAGCGTGAGGTCCTTCTGCGCGATCTCCGTCCGGTAATCGAGGTAGGCGTTGGCGAAGGCGTTGGCGCCGTCCGCGGCGCCCTGGGCGGTCTCGGCGGCGAAGGTGATGTAGAGGACCTGGCTGGCCAGCGGCGAGGTCACCCTGACCTGGTCGGCCAGCTCGGTCGGCGTCCCGGTGTAGGCCAGCGTCTGCTGGGCGGCCATCGCCACCGACGCGGAGGTCACGATCCGCGATTCGGTGATGGTGCTGACGGTGGAGAGGGCAGCCCCGGACGTCGGCGAGATGTCGACGACGGCGGTCGCCTCATAGGTCTTGGTGGTGTTGAGCAGCAGCGCGCCGGCAGCCAGGATGCCCAGCAGCACCATCGTCAGCACCACCAGCAGCCTGCGCCGCAGGGTGGAGAAGAACTGCCCGATGGTGACCACGGACTGCCCGGCGCCCGACGGCGCGGCAGCCTGCACCGGCCCGGTCATCCGGTGTTCCGATTCGATCTGGTGCTCACGGGGTCCCCCAACGCTGCTGTTACTCATGACTGCTGTCAAGATTAGGTTACTTTCGCCGCGACACCTCGGATCCAGGCGCGCGCACCCGGCTTCCACCGGTCCGGGTCACCGCCGAGCGGTGCGGGGCGACAGCGCATCGATCAAGATCCGAACGCCGAGAGTGTCCCGGCGCAACCACACCATCGGTAGGTAGAGGCCCAGCGAAAGCGCAATCGCGACCGACATCGAGACCAGCGAGCTGCCGGCGAGCATCCGGACGATGACCGGCACCACCCCGAAGCAGCCCAGCGCCAGCGCGGCGGCCAGCGCCAGACCGCGCAGGCTGCCGCCGATCCGCATGCCCCAGCGCACCTGGGCGAAGGCCAGCGTGCTGTCCAGCACGATCGTGACCGCCCAGGCGACCGCGGCGCCGGTGATGCCGAAATGCGGTATCAACACGAGGTTGGCGGCCACGTTGACGGCCAGGGCGGCTGCCTTGTCCATCAGCACCCAGCTGCTCCGGCCGCCCATCAGCAGCACGGTGCCGACGTTGCCGGCGGCCAGGTACACCAGCATCGCCAGCGCCAGCACGGTCATCGCGTTCGCTCCGGCCGGGTAGGCATCGCCGAAGATCGCCAGCACCGTGGGCGCGAACACCGCCATCACCAGGTACAGCGGCCAGGAGCTGAGCACCACCCACTGCGAGGCGGCCGAGTACATCTGGCTGACCCGGTCGGTGTTCTTGCGGGCCAGCGCCGCGCTGACGTCGCCGGCGATCGCCACCCGGAGCGCCTGCAGCACCAGGGTGCCCGAGAGGATGAACCGGCTGGCGGCGGCGTAGATGGCCGCCTCAGCCGGCGAGGCCAGCGCCGCGACCAGCAGCACGTCCATCCAGGTCAGCAGGATCTCCATGACGCCGGCCAGCCCGCGCGCCCCGGTGAAGCTCCAGTACTCGGCGGCGATGTCGCGCAGCGAGGCGGTTCGCCGCGGCCAGGCCAGGCTCCGGCCGAACAGCGCCCGCATCCGGCGGGCCAGTAGCAGGCCTCCCACCAGCAGGGCGAGCAGCAGCGGGATCAGCCAGGCCAGCACCACCGCCCACAGCGGCGCGTCGGCCGCGATGGCGATGCCGACCAGCAGGGGCCTGGCCGCCGGTATGCCGACCTGCTGCAGCAGCACGTAATTGCGCACGCTGCCGAATGCCCGGGTGGACTCGACGATGCCCACCTCGATGACACCGGGCAGGAACAGCAGCGCCAGGATCCGGATGCTGTCCAGGGCCGCGTCGGTGTTGTCGTGGCCGATCTCCGAAGCCAGCGCCGGGGCGGCGAACCACAACGCGACGCTGCCCACGATGCCCAGCACGATGACCGGGACGAAGGCGACCACCAGCAGCGCGGGCACGTCGGCCTGGCGGTCCAGCGCCTGCCACCGCGGCACGAAACGAACCAGGCCGGCGCCCACCCCGAACGACAGGAACGTCTGCAGGACGATGAAGATCGCCGTGGCGCTGAAGAACTGGCCCGCGGTGGTGGTGGTCAGGCCGTGGGTGAGGACCAGGGTCAGCACGAAGCCGAAGATCGAGCCGGCGCCGCTGCCCAGCACCGCGAAGCTGCCGCCGCGGGCCACCCCGGCCAGCGGGCTGGCCGCCGGCTGGGCGGGGCTGGCCAGGCTCATGGCAGGCGCGGCGCCGGGCTGAGCACCGGAGCGCCGCCGGCCGAAGCGGCGCCGGTCGGAGCGCCACCGGCCGAAGCGGCGGCGCCGGACTCAGCCCGCAGCAGCCGGCGGTAGGTCTTGGTCAGCGAGCGGACCGCGAACAGCGCGGTGCACAGCGCCAGGAACCCGTAGCACCACAGGAACAGGGTGTGCCAGCCGAGCACCAGAAAGGCCAATCCCAGGCTGCCGTGATCCAGCGGCTGCAGCAGCCACGCGACCAGCAGCGAGGACGACCCTTCCGTCCCAGGCTGTACCGGCTGCCCCGCGGTGAGCTTGTCGCGCAGCATCATGCCGAAGAACTGGGTCACGTTGGCGACCAGGAAGATCACCGGCACCGCCAGGTACAGCAGCGAGTCGAGCTCGAAGTAGCGCAGCACCGCGATCGCCACCGCGCTGTGCAGCGAGCTGATCTTGGCGATGTCGGCGACGTGGTCGAGCCACTCGCCGGCCTTGCTGCCGCCGCCCCCCACCCGGGCCAGTTGGCCGTCGGCCGCGTCGAGGGCGTAGCCCAGCAGCAGCAGCAGTGACACCACGACGCCGGTCAGCGCAGTCGAGTCGCGCAGGATCAGCACGGCGATCGCGCTGAAGGACGCGGCCGAGCTCAGCACGGTGAGCTGGGTGGGGGTGCGGTGCAGCGCGTAACCCACCGCGGCCAGCAGGCCGCCGGCCTTGCGGTTGACGAAGCGCAGGTAGGCCGGCGTCGAGGCGGTCGGCTTCTGGGCGCCGGCCAGCCGGGAACGCGCGTAGTCGAATCGGCTCCTGAAGGAGCCTTCGTTGGCCACGAGGGCGCTGTTGTCCATGAGGATGCCTTTTGGTTCGACGAGCTCTCTGGGGGTCCGGAAAACTGCTGGGGGTGGCTAGGTCCGCACCGCGCTGAGCTGCCGGGGTTGGGCACGCCAGGCGCTATTCACCATCTCACGAAGGTCGTGGCGGGCGCGCCAGCCGAGCGTGGCGTTGATGTGCGTGGTGTCGGCCACCACCATCGCCGGATCGCCGGGACGGGCGGCGCCGACCCGCGGGGTGATGCCACGGCCGGAGACCTCGGCGACCATCTCGATGACCTCGCGCACCGAGTACCCGCGGCCGCAGCCGACATTGAAGACGTGGCCCGCGCCCGGCTCGTCCAGCGCGGCGATCGCTGCGACATGCGCGTCGGCCAGGTCCTGGACGTGGATGAAGTCCCGCACGCAGGTTCCGTCCGGAGTGGGGTGCTGGCCACCGAAGATCACCGGCTGCTCGCCGCGGGCCAGCGCGTCGAACACCATCGGGACCAGGTTGGTCCGTCCGAGGTCGCCGAGTTCGGGGGCGGCCGTGCCGGCGACGTTGAAGTACCGCAGCGCCGCGTACCGCAGGCCGGTGGCCCGGGCCTGGTCGCGGATCAGCCACTCGCCGACCAGCTTGGTCTCGCCGTAGGGGTTGATCGGCCGGGTCGGGTGATCCTCGCGGACCTGCGCCGAGTCGACCATGCCGTAGACCGCGGCGCTGGAGGAGAAGACCAGCTTGTCGACCTCGCACTGGGCCATCGCGGTCAGCAGTTGCATAAGGTTGACGACATTGCGCCGGTAGTAGGTCAGCGGCTCGCGCATCGACTCCTCGACCTGCTTGTCGGCGGCCAGATGCACCACTCCGGTGATCCGGTGGCGGCGCAGGGTGTCAGCCACCAGTTCGCAGTCGGCGATGTCGGCTTGGACGAACGGGACCTCGACCCGGCGGAGGTCGCCGGTGCTGAGGTCATCGATCACCACTGCTTCGGCGCCTGCGGCCTGCAGGCTTCGCACCACATGTGCGCCGATGTACCCCGCGCCGCCGGTGACCAGCCAGGTCTCTGTCATGTTTGGAGCCGTTCTTTTCGGTGGTTCTTCGAGCCGCTGAATAAAGTCAGCGTAAAGCAACACGGGCGCGCTGAGATGGGTTAATCTTAACATTGTTTGCACGTTGTGCCGGTCGGTGAAGGATGGTCGCGGGGGATCATGAGTGCGTTGAACTCAGTCGGAGCCAAGCGGATCGGCTATGCCCCAGGCGTATTCGACATGTTCCATATCGGCCACCTCAACATCTTGCGCAACTCCCGGCTTGCCTGTGACTACCTGATCGCCGGCGTGGCCTCCGACGATTTCAGCCGGCGGGTCAAGGGCAAGAGCCCGGTGATCCCGCTGGCCGAGCGGTTGGAGATCGTCAGCAGCATCCGCTACGTCGACGAGGCGGTCGAGGAGGACGCGTCCAAGCTCGAGATGTGGGATCGGCTGCGCTTCGACGTGATCATCAAGGGCGACGACTGGCGTGGCACCGAGAAGGGCCGCCGGCTCGAGCGGGACATGGCCTCGGTCGGCGTCGAGGTCTTCTTCTTGCCTTACACGGTGCACACCTCCTCCACCATGCTGCGCGAGGCGCTGAACCTGGAGATAGGCAGCATGCGGGCCTAGCGGTTACCACCTGGCGCTTGCGCTGAAGCGGGGCGGAGCCGCAGGTCAGGAGCCTCCGCAGTCGGGCAGCCGGGAGGTGACCGTCACCGGGTTCACCGCCGGTTGCCGCAGGATCCGGGTCTGCTCCGAGCGGGCCGGCTCGGTGGCGGTCACCGTCACCGAGTGCCTCGATCCGCGCGCCAGCTCCAGCGGCAGCGTCAACACCGTCAGGCCCCGCTCGGACGAGGGCATCACCACCGCGCGGCGGCCGTCCAGGGTGACGCTGTCGATCCGCGAGCCGGGAGTTCCGTAATAGCTGAGCAGCACCTTGTTGTCGCCGGGCGCGGTGCGGTAGCCGGGTGAGTCCAGCCGCAGCGTGACGTAGGAGGGCAGCGGCCCGGCCGGCGCCTCATTGGTCAGGACGAACGTCGAGGTGCTGACGCTGCCGGCGCCGCAGCCCGAACGGGAGTAGGACATCTGGCGGGTCAGGTAGTAGTCGAGCTTGCCGCCGGTGGCGTTCACCGTGCTGAAACCGGCGAAGTAGCCGCTTCCGGCACGCAGCGTCCCCGAGATCGGCTCTGTCGCCAGCCGCTGCTGGAGGCCCGGATCGGCGCTCCAGGCCACGATGCGCCGCTCATCCACCGCCTGCGCGGCGGCTCGGACCAGCCCGGTGGAGCCGCGGGCCGACAGCAGCCGAACCGAGATCGCCCGGGCGATGTCGAGCAGGTAGGCCTTGCGGGCCGCCTTGTCGGGATGGGTGCGATACAGCGTCTGCTGGGTCAGGCCGACCACCTCGGCGCCGTCCACCGTGCTGCCGTCGGCCAGCGTGGCACCGCCGGTCACTCGCAACAGGTAGGAGATCGCGGTCGGGTCGATGGCCACGGCGCCGTCGATCCGCTGGCCGCTGTGCTTGTGCCACATCGCCGCCCAGATCCTGCCCGCGTCGGAGAAGTCCGGGCTGATCGTCGAGTTCGCGAAGGTGTTCACCGGATCCGCGGCCCGGTAGCGCCGGTGGTATTCGCTGCCCAGGTCCAGATCGGTCCGGACCTTGCTCAGGACGGTGTCGCTTTCGAACCGGTCGAAGCTGATCCTGCCGTCCTCGGCTGTCACGATCGCGAACAGGCCCGGGATGCCACCGACTCCGCGCGACTCGGCCTGGTTCTGCAGGCCCACGAAGTACCGCTTGGCGCCGTGCCGGCCGAGCAGTTCGGGCAGCAGGTCAGCCGCCTGGCCGGCCGGTCGCAGCTGCTCCGACAGCCTGCCGAGGTCACCGCGCAGGCGGTCGCGGCCACGGTCGACCGGACCCAGCCAGGTGTGCCTGGGCAACCGGTCGAGCTGCTCGGAGCCGGCCTGCAGCCGGAACTCGGCCTGGTGCAGCACCGGGGCGGCGTCGATCAGTGGCTGCAGCCGTACCGAGCCGTGGTTGAGCAGCCCGGCCAGGGTCAGGGTGTCGGCCAGCCGCAGCAGCGGGGTGAGCACCGTTGACCCGAGCTGGTCGGCCTGCGCGGCGCAGCCCCGGATCGAGCGGGCCGGGCTGCCGAGCCAGGGAACCCGCGCGGCGGTCCACCACGCCGGCCCGGTGGTCAACCGGTGGGCCGAGCGGGCGTGTGCGGTCACCGAGTCGGCGGCGCTCCGGGCGGCCGGCAGGTCGGCCTGGGCCAGCGCGGTGCGCAGCCGGCTCACCGACTGCTGGGCCGCCTGCGCCTCGCGCCGGGCCAGCTCGGCGGTCACCGCGAGCCAGAGTGCGCCGGCCAGCAGCACCACGCCGGCCACCAGCGCCGGATAGCGCAGCGCGGTGAGCGCTCGCCGCCGGGCCGGATTCCGGCGCTCGGGAGCGGACGCCGGTGCGACGGCCGTCATGCTCACCCCTTCAGATGGCTGGCGAGGTGCATGAGTCAGCCGCGAATTTACCCTGTGATTTTAAAGTTAATTACGTTCGGTCAGTGTTTATGGGCCATATCGATCACTGCAGGTCACTTTCTCTGTCACGCATTGCCCGGGGTCGCCGGCAGCGTGCTCGACACCGAGCTTGTCGGGGCGGGCCGGCGCTCGCCGCGATGGCCCAGCCGCCCGGTCAGGCCGGTCAGCCCCACGCCGGCCAGCAGCAGTGCGCCGGTCAGTCCCAGGAACAGTTGCGGAGGCAGCCCGGTGAGCGGGATCGAAGGGATCGCGGCGGCGACCGGGTCGCTCTGGCGCGCCGGTGGCGTCGGCTCAGGGCGGGCGCCCGGGCCGGGCAGGACCGGCGCCGGACGGGGCTTGGCCGTCTTGGCTGGCTTGGCCGGCTTGGCCGGCGTCGTCGGGGTGGCCGGTCCGGGTGCCGAGCCGCCGCCGGGCGTGGCTGGTGGCAGCGCGGTGTTACCTTGCTCGGACTGGTGATTCTCGATCGACAGCACGCTGGTCACGGTGCACGAGGCGTCGGTGGCGGTCACCGTGGCGCCGGATGTCAGGTTAGCTATCAGCCACCCCGCCTCGAACGAGCCGGCGCGGTCGGCCACGGCCCGGCCGGCCCGCGATCCGGCCACGCTGACCAGCACCGCGGAGCCGGCCCGAAAGCCCATCCCACGCACCTCGAGCACTCCGGCGCCGGCCGGCGCGTTGCCTGAGACCGCGCAGCCCATCGCGGGTGGATAGCTTGCCGCGAGCGCGCTGCCGGCGGTGAGCCACCAGCCGGCCAGCAGCACCAGGCTGCCGGTCACCGGCCTGGAGAATGCGCGAAGTCGGGAGCCGTCGCCGGTCCCGTACTGAAGAACTAGTCTGGGCGTGCTTTTTACGCCCGATGGACCGCGCATCTGATTCCCCCGAATCCGCGACCGTAATGTAGCGGTCAGGAGCATCAATTTACAAGCGTTTGACATTGCGCTTTTGCCGCGACCGCCGCCGGTGGTGGAGAGCTGTCGGAGCTGGGACGTAAGCTCGTCCCATGAGCTTGGCGGGACTTGTCGACGCCGCCCTCGAAGACCCAGCGCTTGCCACCGTGGTCGGGGCAGCCGGTCGAACCGGCGCCCGGCCGCTCACCCTGTCGGGCCCGGCCGCGCTCGGGCCGCTGGCGATAGCCACCCTGACCGGACGGACCGGTCGCACTGTCCTGGCAGTCACCAGCACCGGCCGCGAGGCCGAGGACCTGCTGGCCAGCCTGCAGTGCCTGCTGCCGCCGGACGCGGTGGCCCTGTACCCGGGCTGGGAGACGCTGCCGCACGAGCGGCTCTCGCCCCGCGCCGACACCATCGGCCGCCGGTTGGCGGTGCTGCGCCGGCTGC
Source organism: Jatrophihabitans sp. (assembly GCA_036389035.1). Lineage (NCBI taxonomy): Bacteria > Bacillati > Actinomycetota > Actinomycetes > Jatrophihabitantales > Jatrophihabitantaceae > Jatrophihabitans > Jatrophihabitans sp. The sequence continues at coordinate 46,661 of DASVQQ010000018.1, read as the reverse complement.
GGCACCCCGACCCGCGCGATCCCAGCACCGGCCCGCTGAGCGTGGTGGTCGCCCCGGTCCGCTCCGTCCTGCAGCCGCAGGTTCCGGACCTGGGCGATCTGGAGCCGGTCAGCATCTCGATCGGAGACTCCGGCCGCGAGCTCGAAGAGATCGTCGAGGCTCTGGTGGCCGCCGGCTACGCGCGGGTCGAGCTGGTGGACAAGCGCGGTGACTTCGCGGTTCGGGGCGGCATCCTCGATGTCTTCCCGCCGACGGAGGAGCACCCGCTGCGGGTGGAGTTCTGGGGTGACGAGGTCGAGGAGATCCGTTACTTCAAGGTCGCCGACCAGCGCTCGCTCGAGATCGCGACCGGCGGGGTGTGGGCTCCGCCGTGCCGGGAGATGATGCTGACCGAGAAGGTCCGGGCCCGGGCGGCGACGTTGCTGGGCCAGCACCCCGAACTCGGCGAGTTGCTCGAGCCGATCAGCCAGGGCATCCAGGTCGAGGGCATGGAATCGCTGGCCCCGGTCCTGGTCGACGAGCTGCGGCTGGTGCTGGAGGAGTTTCCGCCCGACACCTCGGTGCTGGTCTGTGACCCCGAACGGGTCCGGGCCCGGGCGGCAGACCTGGTGGCGACCTCGGAGGAGTTCCTGGCCGCGTCCTGGGCCGCGGCCGCCGGCGGGGGCAAGGCCCCGGTCGACCTCGGCTCGGCCTCGCTGCGCTCGCTGGACGACGTACGCGACGCGGCCCTCGAACTGGGAATGCCGTGGTGGTCGCTGTCACCGTTCAGCACCGACAACGAGCTCGTCACCGGCGCCGGGTCCGACCTGCGGACGATCGCCGCCGTCGACTCGTCCTTCGAGGCGGCCCCGGCCTACCGCGGCGACACCGAGTCACTGCTCGGCGACATCGGCGGCTGGGCCCGGCAGGGCTGGCGGCTGGCGCTGGTCTTCCAGGGCCACGGCAGCGCCGAGCGGGCACTGGAACGCCTGCACGCCGCCGACATCTCAGCCCGGATGGTGCCCGGCATCGACAAGCTCGAGGCCGGCGTCGTCACCGTGACGACCGGTCACCTGGAGTCCGGGCTGGTTTCGGCCGAGCTGAAGCTGGCCATCCTCACCGAGTCCGACCTCACCGGCCAGCGTGGCATCACGGCGATGGACAAGTCCCGGATGCCGTCCCGGCGGCGCAACGCGATCGATCCGATCCAGCTGCAGTCCGGTGACTTCGTGGTGCACGAGCAGCACGGGGTGGGCCGCTACGTCGAGATGGTGCGCCGCACTGTCAACGGCGGCGAGCGCGAGTACCTGATCATCGAGTACGCCGCGGCCAAGAAGGGCCAGCCGGGTGACCGGTTGTTCGTGCCGACCGACTCGCTCGACCAGGTCACCAAGTACGTCGGCGGCGAGTCGCCCTCGCTGTCCCGGCTCGGCGGCGCGGACTGGGCCAAGACCAAGGGCCGGGCGCGCAAGGCGGTCAAGGAGATCGCGGCCGAGTTGATCCGGCTGTACTCGGCGCGGATGGCCACCCGGGGTCACGCCTTCGGCCCGGACACCCCGTGGCAGCGCGAGCTCGAGGACGCCTTCGCCTACGTCGAGACCCCCGATCAGATGGCGGCCATCGACGAGGTCAAGGCCGACATGGAGAAGCCGCTGCCGATGGACCGGGTGATCTGCGGCGACGTCGGCTACGGCAAGACCGAGGTCGCGGTCAGGGCGGCGTTCAAGGCCGTGCAGGACGGCAAGCAGGTGGCGGTGCTGGTGCCCACCACGCTGCTGGCCCACCAGCACCTGCAGACCTTCATCGGACGGATGAACCAGTTCCCGGTGACCATCAAGGAGCTGTCCCGGTTCACCCACGCCGCCGACGTCGACCAGATCCTGGCCGGCATCGCCGACGGCAGCGTCGACATCGTGATCGGCACCCACCGGTTGCTGCAGCAGACCGTCCGGTTCAAGGACCTGGGCCTGGTCGTGGTGGACGAGGAACAGCGCTTCGGGGTCGAGCACAAGGAGTACCTGAAGTCGATGCGCACCGCCGTCGACGTGCTGACGATGTCGGCCACCCCGATCCCGCGCACCCTGGAGATGTCGCTGACCGGCATCCGGGAGATGACCACGATCCTCACCCCGCCCGAGGAGCGGCACCCGATCCTGACCTTCGTCGGCGCCTATGACCCGCGCCAGATCTCGGCGGCGATCCGGCGCGAACTGCTGCGTGACGGTCAGGTGTTCTACATCCACAACCGGGTAGAGTCGATCAACCGGACCGCCGCCAAGCTGGCCGAGCTGGTTCCCGAGGCCCGGATCGCGGTGGCGCACGGCCAGATGGGCCAGGACGCGCTGGAGAAGATCATGGTCGGGTTCTGGCAGAACGACTACGACGTGCTGGTCTCGACCACCATCGTCGAGTCGGGCCTGGACATCCCCAACGCCAACACCCTCATCGTGGACCGGGCCGACACCTTCGGGCTGTCCCAGCTGCACCAGATGCGCGGGCGGGTCGGCCGGGCTCGCGAGCGGGGCTACGCCTACTTCCTGTACCCGCCGGAGAAGCCGCTCACCGAGCTGGCGCACGACCGCCTTGCCACCATCGCCCAGCACACCGAGCTCGGCGCCGGCATGCAGGTGGCGATGAAGGACCTGGAGATCCGCGGCGCCGGCAACCTGCTGGGCGGCGAGCAGTCCGGCCACATCGCCGGGGTGGGCTTCGACCTCTACGTCCGGCTGGTCGGCGAGGCGGTCTCGGAGTTCCGCGGCGAGCAGCAGGAGCAGTTCAGCGAGGTCAAGGTCGACCTGCCGGTCAACGCCAACCTGCCGCAGGACTACCTGCCGGGTGAGCGGCTGCGGCTGGAGGCCTACCGGGCGCTGGCCAACGCCACCACCGACGAGGCGGTCGACGCGGTCCGGCTGGAGCTGCTGGACCGGTTCGGCCCGATGCCGATCGAGGTGGACAACCTGCTGGCGGTGGCCCGGTTCAAGGTGGTGTGCCGTAAGTTCGGCATCACCGAGGTGTCGCTGCAGGGCCAGTCGGTGCGGTTCTCGCCGGTGCTGCTGCCCGAGTCGGCCCAGGTCCGGCTGCAGCGCACCTACGACAAGGCGATCTACAAGCCGGCGGTCTCGACGATGGCGGCCGCCCGTCCCAAGGGTGTAGTGAAGCCCGACGGCAGCTGGGCCGAGGTCAAGTTCGGTGGCGAGCCGTTGCGCGACCAGCCGCTGCTGACCTGGTGCGCAGATCTGCTGGAGGCCATCCTCGGCCCGGTGCTCAGGGCAGTGCTGTCCAACTGAACAGCCCGGTTCCTGGCGGAACAGTCATCGCCTGACCGAGGGTAGGTGTGGAATTCTTGCCCGGGCACCGTGCCGGGTGTTCGAAGAGGAGAAGTCTGTGGCTCGACCAGGCCGGCGTCAGGCGGACGGTCGCCGTACCGCTTCGCGAAAGCAGCGACGCGGCCCCGCCCCCGAGGACGTCATCTCGGTGCTGGCCCGCGCCGTCCGCGAGGTGGAGGCAACGGTCGAGCGTCGCCGCGTGACGCCCGCGGTGCGCACGAAGTTCCAGGTCGTCGCACTGCTGCTGCGCGAGGAGAACGCCCGAGTCAGGCGGGAGCTCACCAGCAGCCAGACTCACCGGGCCGAGCAGCTCAAGCGCCTGGACGGGATCGCGACGATCCTGGCGAAGACCGCCGTACGCGACCCCTCGCTCCTCGCGCTCCTCGCCGAGGACGCCGTTGTCCCCGCCGCGGCCAAGTCGCTCAAGCGGGACATGCTCAGGGCGGTGGGCATGGAGCCGGCCCCCGAGGAGACCGCGCCCACCGAGCCCGCGGCTTCGGCCGGCGCCGAGCGTCGGGTCGTGCCCCGGTCGGTCGTCTCTCGACAGCTGGCCAGCCCGTTCCTGGCCCCGGACTTCTCCTCGGTTCGACCGAGCACGGTCGGCCCACGCCGCCTGGCCGGTTGGGAGCTGCTCAACCCGCTCCTCAACTCCTTCGAACGTGCCGAGCCGGGAGCCCCGGCGTGCATGGCCCTGCCGGCGCCGGCCCCTCGGCGCGTGCCGGGGAACCGGGAGCTGATGCCGCACCAGGTGCGGCTGGTCGCCGCCGCCGCGGCCGGTCACCGGACCTTCTTGCTCGCCGACGAGCCCGGCCTGGGCAAGACGGCTCAGGCGCTGCTCGCCGCGGAGGCCGCGAACGCCTACCCGCTGCTGGTCGTCGTGCCGAGCGTCGTGAAGACCAACTGGGTACGCGAGGCTGGTCTGTGGATACCGAACCGCTCGGCCACCGTGGTACAGGGCAACGGTGACACGGTCGACGGCTTCGCCGACATCGTCGTCGTCAACTACGAGGTGCTCGACCGGCACGTGGGCTGGTTCGGCGACTTCGGCTTCCGCGGCATGGTCGTCGACGAGGCGCACTTCATCAAGAACAAGGCTTCCCAACGCTCCCAGCACGTCCTGGAGCTCTCCGAGCGCATCCGGGCCCGCACGCCGCGCCCCCTGCTGATGGCCCTCACCGGCACCCCGCTGATAAATGACATCGAGGACTTCCGGGCGATCTGGCAGTTTCTCGGCTGGATCGACGCGACCGAGCCGCTCGGCGAGCTGATGAACGCCCTCGAGAAGACCGGCCTGACCCCGGCGGACCCGGGGTTTCACTCCGCCGCCCGCAAGTGCGTGATCGACCTCGGCATCGTCCGGCGACGCAAAGTCGACGTGGCTGCGGACCTCCCTGCCCGACGCACCGCTGACCTGCCCGTCGAGCTCGACGAGAAGGTCGGCCGTTCGATCCGGGCGGCGGAGCGCGACCTCGCCAACCGGCTGGTGTCGCGGTACCTGACCGCACTGGCGAACCGCCGGTCCGGCGCCGACGGTGTCGACGGTGGCATCGACCACGACCTGGTGCGCAAGGTGGCCACCTGGGAGCAGAAGGACGCGAGCACCACGAAGACCGGCGAGAACGTGTTCAGCATGATGCGACGCATCGGCCAGGCGAAGGCCGGCCTCGCCGCCGACTACGCGGCACAGCTCGCGCGCAGCGCCGGCAAAGTCGTCTTCTTCGCCAAGCACGTCGACGTCATGGACGTCGCCGAGGAGGCCTTCGCCAGGCAGGGGATCCGCTATTCATCGATCCGGGGCGGCCAGACGCCGGGGTCGCGGCAGAAGAACATCGACGCCTTCGTCAACGATCCGGAGGTCGCCATCGCGGTCTGCTCCCTGACGGCGGCCGGCGTCGGCATCAACCTGCAGGTCGCCTCCAACATCGTGCTGGCCGAGCTGTCCTGGACCGACGCGGAGCAGACCCAGGCCATCGACCGCAGCCACCGCATCGGTCAGACCGAACCCGTCACCGCGTGGCGCATCATCGCCGCGCGGACCATCGACAGCAGGATCGCTGAGTTGATCGACAGCAAGGCCGGGCTCGCCGCCAGAGCGCTGGACGGCTCGGATGAGCAGATGTGGTCCTCGGCGGACGTGCAGCACGAGGCGCTGGTCGCGTTGTTGACCGACGCCTTGTCTGAGTTGTCGCAGGAGCGGGCAGCCTCACAGGACGGCCCCTGACCCGGGCGCGGCACGGCTAGCGTCTGGGTGTGCCGTCCTTGCTGCCACCGCCCGACGTGCCCGGCGCGGATCTCCCGGTTCGGGCGGTGCTGCCCGAGACGATCGCCGCGGTCAGACGCACCGGTAAAGCGGTGCTGGTGTCCCCGCCGGGATCGGGCAAGAGATCCCGGCGCCGGCAACCTGCTGGGCGGCTAGCAGCCCGGCCACATCGCCTGGGTGGGCTTCGGCGGCCGCCTGTCCCAAGGGTGTGGTGAAGCCGGACGGCAGTTGGGTCAAGGTCGAGTTCGGGCGGCCAGCCCCCGACTGGCATTCGCTACGTCCGATTTGGCGACGGTGCCCATAGCTCGCTCATCATGATCTCCTGTAAGGCCGCTACCCATGCCTCCGCAGACTCAGGCTTCTTTATCTGTAAGGCCCAAGGGGTGGGCACGCTGAGGGGCCTAATAATCAGGCGGTTGCCTTCAGCAATGGCCTCGAAGGAGGCGAGCAGCGATCCTCGCTGAGGGTGCATAAAGAACGCTAAAAAATCTATCTCATCGTGTACCACGGCACCGGCTGATAGCAGCCGGTACCTTACATCTGCGTAGTCGATGATCTCTTCTGCAGACCTCATGGCGTGAATCCAAATGATTAACTGATGGATCGGCATCACTAGCAGGTCGGCAGCAAATGCATCTATCTCCTCCAATGCGTCACGGTCCCACACTGCCGTTGCGTAGGGGTGAAGGGTGATGCCCAAGCCGATGGCAGCAGAGGAATCTATATCTGATACAGAGGAAATTTGCGACGACACAAGCTTCGATCCGTGCGCGAATGCGAAGAGTCGAGACCGAAGTTGGTCAGCGGCCTTCCCCACCTGATCGCTGAATGCATTTATCACGGAGCTACTCTCCTTGGTGACCAACCGAGCTTTACACTCTCCGATGATCGCCAACGGCGAAGACACAAATGCGAAGTCCACTTCCCCTGGGTCGTGTGGCTTGGAGATCTCAATTGCGATCGGAGGGTGGAGACGCGTCAATTCTGCCGGACCGAGGTCTGCGATGCATCGACTGACCACGGCCTCAAGCAAGTCGCCCCGTTGCTTTTCCCCTAAGGTTGATCTAGCGATTTCGAACAAGACGTGTTCGAATCCCACAGCCGCTTCACGGACACCTAACAGATGCGGTTCACCGCCTATCGCTATAAACGGGTGGTTTTCAATTTCTGAGGAAAGAAATACATCGGCGAAATTCGATATGTTCGCCAGATGACCCTGGTGAACGCTTGCAGCGCTCAGTAAGTCTCGTGCACCCTCCGACAGGCCCTCAAGATCTCTATTGGGGAGGTGGCCCATGCCAACGAGCATCCGTTTGATGTAGGAAAGGACTTCAGTTATGGAAGCACCCGACGGAAAAGGGGTGCCGTCTCCTAGTAATGACACACAGTCAGCTATGGCATTGCACAGGTACTCAGTCACCCAAGAGAAGCGCACCGTAGTGGAGTACACTCGTCGAACGCGTTCATGATCGGGGTTAACTGCGATACCGCTCGCGAGTCCTGGATCGGGCGATACGAACAAAGACATTGCCTGGATGCCGGCTAACCATTTTATGGCGGATTCGAAAAAAGATTTCACGGCGCGGAGTGACGTATCTTCTCCAGTGGCGCGCGCACCAAGAGTCCAGAGGAACCTGTTCGATCCTACGGATAGAATCGCGCGTGTGGTTGCGTTAACCGTAAGTGCCTTGCCGATCAATTTTTCGTCGAGTAAACAGGCCGCTGAAACAGCGTTCAGCGCAGAGATCGCCGCTTCGGCATTATCAGCTGTAAAAACCGCCAGGGAGTTCGCCAACTGGGGATCGCTCGGAATCTGGCCATTAGTAACGAGCTCGACAAATGGTAGGGCCAACTTGTGAGGCAACACTTTTGCAAGGGGTGCGGCTACGGACTTTCGATCACGGAGGATCGAAGCCGGCACGTCAAAAGACACTGCACTCTCTTTGTCAGGCATACCGCTCGGATAGCATTCGAGTTTCTGGAGGTTTCACCACATTTGGTAGGGTAGCGCGCCTGCCATCGGCTTCTGCCCACGGCTCCCAGCCGATGCCGCCTCAGCCGGGCCGCTGGGACTTCGGCAGCTTGGCGACCACCAGTCGGTAGGAGTCATCGATCAGCTCCCGGACGTCCTCCTCCGGCACCCGGTCGATGTAGAGCTGGGCCCACAGCCGCTTGTTGAGGTAGGGCGCGGGCCCGGCGTCCGGGCTGAAGCGCTGCTTGAGCTCCTCGATGGCCTCGGCGGTGTTCTTGACCGTGATCGCGGGACGGCCGTCCCGGCTGCCGGGGAACAGGAAGATCTTCTGGCCGACCTTGGCCACGTGGTGGTCCTCACCCCACGGGCTGTCAGCCCAGGCGCCGGGCTTGCCGAGGGCGTAGCGCATCGCGTCGTCGCTGTCCATCTCGGGAGCAGGTTTAGCACAGCCGGCGCCGGCCCGCCGCGCTGCCCTTGGCAGCCGTTTATCCGACCGTGCCAAAATGGGTGGCGCTCGGCCCCTCACCGCAGACGAACTCGGAGATCGAAGACGTGAAGATCCGTTCGGGAAGGCCCCGCTTGCTGGCCGTGCTGCCGGTGCTGGTGCTCAGCTGCCTGGGGCTGATGGGTTGTGAATCCAAGGCCGGCACCGCCGCCGTGGTCGACGGTCACCGGATCACCGAGAAGGAGCTCTCGCGCTACGTGCCGGCCAACGCGCAGCCGATCCCGGGCCAGGGCGGCACCAGCACCCCCGCCAAGAACTTCGTCCTGCAGTTCCTGGTCCGCAACGAGGTCTTCCCGCTGCTGCTGGCCGCGTCCGGCTCCCCGGTGACCGATGCCCAGCTCGCGGCCGGCAGGGCCAAAGCGCTGGAGGGCACCACCGAACGCGAGCTGACCCAGCAGATCGTCGCCTCGGGCCTCAGCGAGCGGTTCGAGCCGGTGGTGCTGCGCAATCGCCAGCTGATCGCCGTGCTGCAGACCAAGCTGACCACCGACAAGCAGATCAACGACGCCCTGGCCAAGATCAAGGACAAGGTCTCGATCAACCCGCGCTACGGCAGCTGGGACCTGGGCAGCCTGTCGGTGAAGGACCTGGGCAAGAAGCAACTGCCCTCCGTGCTGTCCTTCGACCAGACCCTGCCCGGCGACGTGACGCAGCCGACCCAGCAGTGACCGGGGCCCGCGCCGAAGGCGGCGAACCGGGCGCGCAACTGGTGCGGGCGGTCCAGATCATGGACCGGCTGCGCTCGCCCGGCGGCTGCCCCTGGGATGCCGAGCAGACCCACTCCTCGCTGGCGCCGTACCTGATCGAGGAGGCCTACGAGACCCTCGAGGCGATCGAGACAGCCGACCTGGCAGCGCTGCGCGAGGAGCTCGGCGACCTGCTGCTGCAAGTGCTCTTTCACGCCCGGCTGGCCGAAGAGGCCGCCACCGGCCAGCGGTTCACCATCGACGACGTCGCCGCCGACCTGGTCGCGAAGCTGGTCCGCCGGCATCCGCACGTCTTCGCCGAGTCCGAGGACGGGGCGCAGGGCAACGGGGCGCAGGGCAACGGGGCGCAGGGCAACGGGGCGCAGGGGAACGGGGCGCAGGGCAACGGGGCGCAGGGCAACGGGGCGCAGGGTCCGTCCTCGGCCGACCAGCAGCAGACCAACTGGGACGCGATCAAGAAGGCTGAGAAGCAGCGCGAGTCGGTGACCGACGGGATCGCGATGGGGCAACCCGCGCTGGCCCTGGCCGCCAAGCTGGTCAGCCGGTCCGAGCGGGCCGGCCTGGCCGTCGCGCCGCCGGCCGGCGACGGGATCGGTGATCAACTGCTGGCCCTGGTCGGCAGCGCGGTGCGGGCCGGCGTCGATCCGGAGCAGGCGTTGCGCGAGAGCGCGCGCGAGTACGCCGGAGCCATCCGGGCCCGGGAGACCGCCGGGCGGGACAACGCGACGGGCGAGTAGCTGCGCCGGATCGCCGGGGCCGCCCGATAGGCTGGCGAGAAGAGCCTGCAGGCGCGGTGTGCGTGCGCGGGCTGCGATCTGAAACCGGTCGGAACCACCACCGGAGTACGTCGAGAGGACCCAGTTGTGGCCAGCATCGAGGCCGTAGGCGCCCGGGAGATCCTGGACTCCCGCGGCAACCCCACCGTCGAGGTCGAGGTAGCCCTCGACGACGGCACGTTCGCGCGGGCAGCGGTGCCCTCCGGCGCCTCCACCGGCGCGTTCGAGGCGGTGGAACTGCGCGACGGCGATGCCCGCTACGGCGGCAAGGGCGTGCGCAAGGCGGTCGCGGCCGTGCTGGACGACATCGGCCCCGAGCTGCTCGGCTTCGAGGCCAGCGAGCAGCGGCTGATCGACGCGGCCCTGATCGACCTGGACGGCACCCCCGACAAGTCCAAGTTCGGCGCCAACGCGGTGCTCGGTGTCTCGCTCGCGGTCGCCAAGGCGGCTGCCGCGTCGGCCGGCCTGCCGCTGTTCCGCTACCTGGGCGGCCCGAACGCCCACCTGCTGCCGGTGCCGATGCTCAACATCCTCAACGGCGGCGCGCACGCCGACTCCAACGTCGACGTCCAGGAATTCATGATCGCGCCGATCGGGGCGCCGACCTTCAGCGAGGCGCTGCGCCAGGGTGCGGAGGTGTATCACGCGCTGAAGTCGGTGCTGAAGTCCAAGGGCCTGGCGACCGGCCTGGGCGACGAGGGCGGTTTCGCGCCGAGCCTGGAGTCCAACCGGACCGCCCTGGACGTGATCTCCGAGGCGGTGGAGAAGGCCGGCCTGAGGCTCGGCTCCGACATCGTCTTCGCCATGGACGTCGCGGCGACCGAGTTCTTCTCTGACGGCGCCTACCAGTTCGAGGGCAGCCCGAAGTCCTCGGAGCAGATGGTGGCCTACTACACCGACCTGGTCGCCAACTACCCGATCGTCTCGATCGAGGACCCGATGTCGGAGGAGGATTGGGACGGCTGGATCTCGCTGACCTCGGAGCTGGACGAGGTCATCCAGATCGTCGGCGATGACCTGTTCGTGACCAACCCCGAGCGGCTGACCCGCGGGATCGCCAGCGGCGCGGCCAACGCGCTGCTGGTCAAGGTCAACCAGATCGGCTCGCTGACCGAGACCCTGGACGCGGTCGACCTGGCGCACCGCTCGGGCTACCGCTGCATGATGAGCCACCGCTCCGGCGAGACCGAGGACACCACCATCGCGGACCTGGCGGTGGCCACCAACTGCGGCCAGATCAAGACCGGCGCGCCGGCCCGCTCGGAGCGGGTTGCCAAGTACAACCAGCTGCTGCGGATCGAGGAGGAGCTCGACGACGCCGCGCGCTACGCCGGGGCGGCCGCCTTCCCGCGCTACAACAGGGCAGGCAGCTAGCCGATGGCAGCTCGAACTCCGACCCGGGTGGCCGGCCGGCCACGGCAGGCCGGCGGAGCTTCCCCGACCGGCCGGCGCTGGCCGGCCTGGGTGCGCGCGCCCAAGTTGACCGGCCGCCGGATGATGGTGGCGGCGATGGCGCTGTTCCTGGTGGTCGTGCTGGCCTCGCCGTTCCAGACCTACCTGAGCCGGCGGGCCTCGGTCGCCGACTCCGAGCGCCAGCAGCGCCAGCTCAACGCCCAGCTCGCTGAGCTGCGGCAGCAGAGCGAGCAGTGGCAGGACCCGGCCTTCGTGGCCAGGCAGGCGCGGATCCGGTTGCAGTACATCCGTCCCGGCGACACCCTCTACACCGTGCTAGACGCGCACGGCAACCCGCTCGAACCGCCTGCCGCGGCGGCCGCCGAGAAGATCACCCGGGTTGATCACCGGCCCAGCTGGAACACCGTGCTGTGGACCAGCGTGCACGACACCGACACCTCGCAGTGACCGCGGACGCGGTGCGCGCAATGGACGCCGTGGACGCGGTGGGCCCCCCGGACGCGGTGGGCCCCACGGGCGCGGTGAGTGCCACGGACGCGGTGAGTGCCGTGGACGCCGAGATCGTCCGGGCCCAGCTGGGACGGCCGCCGCGGGCCATCCGCGCGGTCGCGCACCGGTGCCCGTGCGGCAATCCGGACGTGGTCGAGACCGCGTCCCGGCTGCCCGACGGAACCCCGTTTCCGACGCTGTACTACCTGACCTGCCCGAAGGCGGCCTCGCTGGTCTCGACGCTGGAGGCGTCCGGGCTGATGCGGCAGATGACCGACCGGTTGGGCTCGGACGCCGGCCTGGCCGCCGGCTACCGGGCGGCGCACGAGGCTTACCTGGCCCAGCGCGAGCGGCACGGGCCGGTGCCTGAGATCAGCGGCGTCTCGGCCGGCGGGATGCCCACCCGGGTGAAGTGCCTGCACGTCCTGGTGGCGCACTCGCTGGCCGCCGGTCCCGGGGTGAACCCGCTGGGTGACGAGGCGCTGGCCGCGCTGGGGGACTGGTGGCGCCAGGGCCGGTGCGTGCCCGAGCCGGAAGCGGGCCCATCGTGAAGCGGGTAGCGGCCATCGACTGCGGCACCAACTCGATCCGGCTGCTGATCGCCGACGGCGGTCCCACCGGGTTGCGTGACGTGCACCGCGAGATGCGGGTGGTCCGGCTCGGTGAGGGCGTCGACCGGACCGGCCGGCTGGCCCCGGCGGCGATCGAGCGGACCCGGTTGGCGCTGGCCGACTACGCCGCGAGCATCCACTCGCTGGGTGCGACCGAGGTCCGGATGGTCGCCACCTCGGCCTCCCGCGACGCCGACAACGCCGACGAGTTCCGGGCGGTGGTCCGCCAGGCGCTGGGAGTCGAGCCCGAGGTGATCACCGGGCTGGCCGAGGCGGAGCTGTCCTTCACCGGGGCCGTGGCCGGGCTGCCCGGGGTGGCGGACCCGCTGCTGCTGGCCGACATCGGCGGCGGCTCCACCGAGCTGGTGCTGGGCTCGCCGACCGCCACCCCGGGTTCGCAGAAGCTGATCGCCGCCCACAGCATGGACGTCGGTTGCGTCCGGATCACCGAGCGGCACCTGCGCGAGGACCCGCCGACCGAGGCCCAGGTGCAGGCGGCACTGGCCGATCTGCGGGTGGCGCTGCAGGCCGCCATGGTGGACGTGCCGGTGGGCGAGGCGGCCGCCTTCGTCGGGGTGGCGGGCACTGTGACGACGATCGCCGCGCTGGCGCTGGACCTGCCCGCCTATGACCCGGACGCGATCCACGGTTCGGTGATCGACTACCTGCAGGTCAGCGAGGTCACCGACCGGCTGCTGAAAATGCGCCGGGACGAGCGCGCGGCCCTGCCGGTGATGCACCCCGGCCGGGTCGACGTGATCGGCGGCGGCGCGCTGGTGCTGCGCACCGTGATGGAGGCCGTCGGAGCGCGCGAGGTGATCGCCAGCGAGCACGACATCCTGGACGGCATCGCGATGAGCCTGCTGGCCCGCTGATCAGCGTCTGCTGGCCCGCTGATCAGCGTCGGCTGGCCCGCTAGGCGTCGGCCTCGGCCTCGGCTGGGCCGCTAGGCGTCGGCCTCGGCCTCGGCTGGTTCGCTAGGCGTTCACCGCGGTCAGCGCGCTCGGAGCCTTGGGGCCCTTGTCGTCGCTGATCTGCTTGGGCCGCGGCGACGGCCGGCCGGTCATCGCCCGCCAGATCGTGTCGGCGCCCTTGGTGGTCACCAACTGGGCCACCGCCACCCCGAACCCGCTCAGGCTCGCCCAGAGCAGGGCGTCCTTCCAGTTGGTGTCGGCATCGCGAGGATTCACCGGCGCCCGGCCCGGCCGGGCGGCTGTCCAGAGCTTCGAGGTGCTGGCGGTGACCACCTTGCCGACCGGCACCGCCACCGCGAGTGCCACCAACTTGAACGCGAACCTGCTCGCCTTGCCAGCCATAGCCATCCCATCGTCGTGAGCCCCGTGCTCGCCCGGCATGTGGGACCAGTCTAGGTGGCGCCCCGGGCGGCTGTGGGCGGCTGCCGGGTGGTCGGCCGCCGGTCGCGGGTCGGTAGCGTGGAAATCGCCAACTGAGGGGGCGGAAGCGATGAGCAGTGGACCCACCCGAATTGTGATCGTCGGCGGTGGCTACGTCGGCCTGTACACCGCCTTGCGGGCGCAGAAGAAGCTGTCCCGCGGCCGGGCCGAGATCGTGGTGATCGATCCGCAGCCCAATATGACCTACCAGCCTTTCCTGCCCGAGGCGGCGGCCGGCAGCGTCGAGCCCCGACACGTGGTGGTGCCGCTGCGCCGGGTGCTCAAGCACTGCCGGGTGATCACCGGACTGGTCAGCCGGGTCGAGCACGATCGGCGGTCGGTGGTGGTGGAGCCGGCCTCGGGCGACTCCTACGAGCTGGGCTACGACCTGCTGGTGGTGGCTCCCGGCTCGATCGCCCGGACGCTGCCGATTCCGGGCCTGGCCGAGCAGGGCATCGGCTTCAAGACCATCGGCGAGGCCATCTTCATGCGCAACCACGTGCTGGCCATGCTGGACTTCGCCTCCTCCACCGAGAACCCGGCGGCCAGGCGCAGGGCGTTGACCTTCGCCTTCGTCGGCGGCGGCTACGCGGGTGTCGAGGCGCTGGCCGAGCTGGAGGACATGGCCCGCTACGCCTGCCGTTACTACCCCGACATCAGCCCCGCCGACCTGCGCTGGGTGCTGGTCGAGGCGGCGAACCGGATCATGCCCGAGGTCTCGGTGGGGCTGTCGGCCTACACCGCCGACCGGCTGGCCGAACGCTCCATCGACGTCCGGCTCAACACCCGGCTGGTGTCGGCGGTGGGCGGGCGGGTCGAGCTGTCCGACGGCGAGAGCTTCGAGGTCGACACCCTGGTCTGGACGGCCGGGGTCAAGGCCCATCCGCTGGCCGCCAGCTCCGGGTTGCCGGTCGATGATCGCGGCCGGCTGCCCTGCCGCGCGAACCTGACCGTCAAGGGGGTCCAGGGGGTGTTCTCGGCCGGTGACACCGCGGCGGTGCCGGACCTGTCCAAGTCAGACCCCGACGCGCTGTGCGGCCCGTCGGCCCAGCACGCCGTCCGGCAGGCCCGGCTGCTCGCCGACAACCTCGTGCGGACGATCAACGGCCAGGCGCTGAAGGACTACAAGCACGCCTACGTCGGCTCGGTCGCCTCGCTGGGGCTCTACCGCGGGGTGGCAGAGCTCTACGGGGTCAAGGTGCGCGGCCCGCTGGCCTGGTTCATCCACCGCACCTACCACCTGTCCCGGGTGCCCACCTTCAACCGCAAGGTGCGGGTGCTCGCCGACTGGACCGCCGCGCTGTTCTTCCCCCGCGAGGTGGTGTCGCTGGGCCAGCTGCAGTCGCCGCGCCATGACTTCGAGCGGGCCAGCGCGTCCTGACCGATACCCTGCTGGCGCGCCCCCGTAGCCCAATGGCAGAGGCAGCGGACTTAAAATCCGCACAGTGTCGGTTCGAGTCCGACCGGGGGTACGGCTGGCGCCGGCTGTCCACCGGTCAGATCGCGGCGGGGACGAGCAGCAGGCCCGGGAACTACCGAAGCACCGTCATGCGTTACATCTGATGTACAACGTGCGCACCGGGAACCCACCGGTGCGGATACCGAGGTGGAGGCAACAAAGTGGCCAGTAACCCTGTCTTGCGGGGTTTTGAGAAGACCGGACGTCCAGGCTCCACGGCAGCCCAGGGCCCCAACGGCCCGATCGCGCCGCCGCCGTCGCCCGGCCAGCTCAACGAGTGGTACAACCAGCCGTCCTACGGTCAGCCGGCCCCGCCCGCGGCGCCGTCGCGGTACCTGACCCTGGACGACGTCGTCACCCGCTCCATGGTGCTGCTCGGCACCCTGCTGGTGGCAGCCGGCTTCGCCTGGTTCCTCATCCCCGACGCGACCATCGGCGCCGTCGTCCTGATCAGCGTGCTCGCCACGCTCGGACTCGGCCTCTACATGGCGTTCTCGGGCAAGGCGAACGCCGTCACCGCGACCATCTACGCGGGCCTGCAGGGCCTGGCGCTGGGTGGCATCAGCGAGATGTTCAACGACCGGTTCAACGGCATCGTGGTGCAGGCGATCACCGGGACAATCATGGTGGCCGGCGGCGTGCTGGTGGTCTACAAGACCGGCGCGGTCCGGGTCACCCCGAAGTTCACCAAGATCGTGTTCGCCTCGACGCTGGGCGTCGTCGGCCTGATGCTGGTCAACCTGATCGCCGGCATGTTCACTCCCGGCGGCCTGGGCCTGCGGGACGGCGGGGCGCTGGCCATCGGGTTCAGCCTGCTCTGCATCGTGATCGCGGCCTCGAACCTGATCGTGGACTTCGACATGATCGAGCAGTCGGTCCGGCGCGGCGTGGACGAGAAGGTCGGCTGGTACCTGTCCTGGGGCGTGCTGGTGACCCTGGTCTGGCTGTACCTGGAGATCCTGCGGCTGCTCAGCTACCTGACCGGGCGCAACGACTAAGCCCCCAAGAGCCAGCTAGTAACTACCAAGTCGGCCCCGTCCCTCAGCGTTGAGGGACGGGGCCGCACCATGTCGGGGAACGCGTATCGATGTCGGCCGTCCCAGGCAGCCGAATCGATACGGGTCGGTCAAGCTCAGGCCGAATCGATACGGGTCGGTCAAGCTCAGGACAGCCGCTCCAGGATCATCGCCATACCCTGGCCGCCGCCGACGCACATCGTCTCCAGGCCGAACTGCTTGTCATGGGTCTGCAGCGAGTTGATCAGCGTGGTGGCGATCCGGGCCCCGGTCATGCCGAACGGGTGCCCGACCGCGATCGAACCGCCGTTGACGTTGACCTTGTCAAGGTCGAAGCCCAGCTGCTGGTACGACGGGACCACCTGGGCGGCGAAGGCCTCGTTGATCTCCACCAGGTCGATGTCGGAGACCGACATGCCGGCCCGGGCCAGCGCCTGCCGGGACGCCTCGACCGGCCCCAGGCCCATGATCTCCGGCGACAGGCCGGTGACCCCGGTCGCCACGATCCGGGCCAGCGGCGTCACGTCCAACTCGGCGGCCTTGGTCTCGCTCATGATGATCAGCGCCGCGGCCCCGTCGTTGAGGGGGCAGCAGTTGCCGGCGGTGACCAGCCCGTCCGGGCGGAACACCGGCTTGAGCTGCGAGACACCCTCGTAGGTGACCCCGGCCCGCGGCCCGTCATCGACGCTGACCACCTCGCCGGAGGGCAGCGTGACGGGGGTGATCTCCCTGGCCCAGAAGCCGTTGGCGATGGACTTCTCCGCCAGGTTCTGCGACCGCACCCCGAAGTGGTCCATCTCCTCGCGGCTGACGCCCAACTGCCGGGCCAGGTTCTCCGCCGTCTGGCCCATCGGGATGTAGGGGTCGGGCAGGTCGCCGCGTTCGCGCGGGTCCTGCCAGCCGTCGGCGCCTTCGGCTGCGACCTTCGCGGTGCGCTCCTGCGCCTCGGCGAACAGCGGGTTCTTGGTGTCGGGCAGGCCGTCGGAGGAGCCCTTGACGAACCGCGACACCGTCTCGACACCGGCGGAGATGAACACGTCCCCCTCGCCGGCCCGGATGGCGTGCATCGCCATCCGGGTGGTCTGCAGCGAGGACGCGCAGTACCGGGTGACGGTCGCGCCCGGCAAGAAGTCGTAACCGAGCAGGGTGGCCACGATCTTGGCCATGTTGTAGCCCTGCTCGCCGCCGGGCAGGCCGCAGCCCAGCAGCAGGTCATCGATCTGGCGCGGATCCAGCTGCGGCACCTTGGCCAGCGCCGCGGCGATCATCTGCGCGGTGAGGTCATCGGCGCGCATGTTCACCAGCGAGCCCTTGCCGGCCCGGCCGATCGGCGATCGGGCGGTGGCGACGATGACGGCCTGCGGCGTGCTGGTCATGGGTTTCTCCTTGATGAAGCTCTCGAAAAAGCTGGCCCCGAACGGGCTAGTCGCTACCCACCATGGTGGCAGGGGTGAAGTTTTCCTGGCCGCCGGACGTGGGCGGTATCACGGTGGCTGCCCGGCGGCGGATGAGCCTTGCCCACGGCCCGCGCCGGCCCGCCCGCTGGCCGTGCACCTGGGCCGGGAGCACCTCGGTGCCCGGCAGGCCGGCCGACCGCGCCGCGGCCTTGGCCACCGGCCGGGCCCTGGTCGAGGTGAACGGCGCGGCCGGCTCGGACACCGTGCTCAGGCCCAGCGCCGCGGCGGCCGAGGGCAGCAGCACCTCCGCGGCCCGGGTGTAGCCGATCGCCGACGGGTGGAACCGGTCGGCGGAGAAGTAATCCAGGCTGCTGGCGAACTCCGGCCCCAGGATGTCGCCCAGGCTGACGGCCCGCCCGCCCGCGGCCACCACCGCCACCGCCTGCGCGGCGGCCAGCGTCCGGGACAGCCGGCGGGCCAGCCAGCGCAGCGGCTGCGCGATCGGCCGGATCGTCCCCAGGTCGGGGCAGGTGCCCATCACCACCTCGAGGTTGTGCTCGGCCAGCACGCTCAGCGCGTCGTTGAGGTGCCGGACCGACTCCGAGGCCCGGATCCGGTGGGTGACGTCGTTGGCCCCGATCATGATCACCACCAGATCGGGCCGCTGGCTCTCCTCCAGCACCATCCCGACCTGCCGCACCAGCGCCGAGCTCTGGGCCCCGACCACCGCGACGTTGCGCAGCTGGACCGGCCGCCGGGCCAGCGCCGAGAGCCCCATCGCGATCTGGGCTGCCGGGGTCTCGGCGTCGGTGTGCACGCCGTATCCGGCGGCTGAGGAGTCACCGAGCATCGCCAGCAGCAGCGGCGGCTCGTCGGCCCGCGCGCCGGGCGCCAGCCACACCCCGTCGGCCCGCGGCGGGTTCGCCTCAGCAGGCTGGATCCGCCGCCGGGCAAGTTTGGTCTGGCCGTAGACCAGGCCGGCCGCCGCCGCGCTGAGCGCGCCCAGGCTGCCTGTTCCGAACGCGGCAGCGGTCACCACCCGGCGTGCGCGCGAAGCCCGGCTCATGGAACTGCCTCCTGGATTGACCGTTGATGTCCCCGAATCGTTGAGGCGAGGTTAGCCTTTGGTCCATGCGCTACTACACCTCACTCGTTGACCTGATCGGCAACACCCCGCTGCTCCAGCTCCGCAGCATCACCAGCCACCTCGACCCCGAGACCGCACCGCTGGTGCTGGCCAAGGTCGAGTACTTCAATCCCGGAGGATCGGTCAAGGACCGGATCGCCCTTCCGATGATCGAGGCGGCCGAGCGTGCGGGCGAGCTCAAGCCCGGTGGGACGATCGTCGAGCCGACGTCCGGCAACACCGGGGTGGGACTGGCGATCGTCGCCCAGCAGCGCGGCTACTCCTGCATCTTCGTGCTGCCGGACAAGGTCGCCCCGGAGAAGATCAACCTCCTCAAGGCCTACGGCGCCGAGGTGGTGGTCTGCCCGACCGCGGTGGCGCCGGAGGACCCGCGCTCCTACTACCAGGTCTCTGACCGGCTGGCTCGTGAGGTGCCCGGCGCGTGGAAGCCGGACCAGTACTCCAACGTGAACAACTCCCGCGCCCACTACGAGAGCACCGGCCCGGAGATCTGGGAGCAGACCGAGGGCCGGATCACCCATTTCGTGACCGGCGTGGGCACCGGCGGCACCATCTCGGGCACCGGCCGCTACCTCAAGGAGATGTCGGCCGAGCGCGCCGGCGGCCCGGTGCGGGTGATCGGCGCCGACCCCGAGGGCTCGGTGTACTCCGGCGGCACCGGCCGGCCCTACCTCGTCGAGGGGGTGGGCGAGGACTTCTGGCCCGGCAACTACGACCGTGACGTCGCCGACGAGATCATCGCGGTCTCGGACTCGACGTCGTTCGAGATCACCCGGCGGCTGGCGCGCGAGGAGGGCCTGCTGGTGGGCGGCTCGTGTGGCATGGCCGTCGCGGCGGCGCTGCGGGTGGCCGAGCGCGCCGGGCCCGAGGACGTGATCGTGGTGCTGCTGCCCGACGGCGGCCGGGGCTACCTGTCGAAGGTCTTCTCCGACAAGTGGATGAGCGACTACGGCTTCCTGGACAACAGCGCCGAGACCACCGTGGGCGAGGTGCTGACCGCCAAGGACGGCGAGACCCCGGCCCTGGTGCACGGGCACCCGAACGAGACCGTCCGCGAGGCGATCGATATCCTGCGCGAGTACGGGGTGTCGCAGATGCCGGTGGTCGGCGCGGAGCCGCCGGTGACCGCCGGCGAGGTGGTCGGGTCGGTGTCGGAGAAGGCGCTGCTGGACGCCCTGTTCGCAGGCCAGGCCTCGTTGTCGGACCCGCTGGAGAAGCACATGTCGGCCATGCTGCCGATCATCGGCTCGGGTGAGCCGGTCCGCCGGGCGGTCGAGGCGCTGGGCGGGGCGGACGCGTTGCTGGTGCACGTCGACGGCAAGCCCGCCGGGGTGGTGACCCGGCAGGACCTGCTGGGATTCCTGGTCAGCAAGTAGGAGTGGTGCCCGTTTTGTCACGGGTACTCGGCATTCCGGACGGGGCAGTAATCTGTGGGCTATGGGTAACCCGATTGATGGCAGCGCGCCGGACCAGCTCGGCTTCAACTCCCGGGCGATTCACGCCGGCCAGGAGCCCGACCCGCTGACCGGATCGGTCGTGGTGCCGATCTACCAGACCTCGACCTACAAGCAGGACGGCGTCGGCGGGCTGCGCGGCGGCTATGAGTACAGCCGGTCGGGCAACCCGACCCGGACGGCGCTGGAGGAGTGCCTGGCCGCGGTGGAGGGCGGCGCGCGCGGGATGGCCTTCGCCTCCGGCCTGGCCGCCGAGGACACCCTGCTGCGGACGCTCTGCGTGCCCGGGGACCACATGCTGCTGCCCGATGACGCCTACGGCGGCACCTACCGGCTGGTGGCCCGGGTGCTGACCAGGTGGGGCATCGAGTTCACCCCGGTCCCCATGCACGACAGCGGCGCGGTGGCCGCCGCGATCCAGCCCAACACCCGCGTCATCTGGGTGGAGACGCCCACCAACCCGTTGCTCAACATCGTCGACATCGCCGCGCTGGCCGAGGTGTCGCGTCAGCACCAGACGTTGCTGGTCGTCGACAACACCTTCGCCTCGCCCTACCTGCAGCAGCCGCTGGCCCTGGGCGCCGACATCGTGGTGCACTCCACCACCAAGTACCTCGGCGGGCATTCCGACGTGGTCGGCGGGGCGGTGGTGACCCGTGACCCCGAGATCGGCGAGCAGGTGGCCTTCCACCAGAACGCGATGGGCGCGGTCAGCGGCCCGTTCGACTCCTGGCTGGTGCTGCGCGGCATCAAGACCCTGGGCGTGCGGATGGACCGGCACTGCTCCAACGCCGAGCAGATCGTGCGGTTCCTCAGCCAGCACCCGGCCGTCTCGAGCGTGCTGTACCCGGGCCTGCCCACCCACCCCCACCACGAGGTCGCGGCCCGGCAGATGACCGGGTTCGGCGGCATGGTGTCCTTCCGGGTGCGCGGCGGCGAGGAGGCGGCGCTCAAGGTGTGCGGGCTGACCCGGCTGTTCACCCTCGGCGAGTCGCTCGGGGGTATCGAGTCGCTGATCGAGCACCCGGCCCGCATGACGCACGCCAGCGTGGCAGGCTCAGAGCTGGAGGTTCCCGGCGACCTGGTCCGGCTCTCGGTCGGCATCGAGGACATCAAGGATCTGCTGGCAGACCTCACCGCGGCACTGGCCTGAGCCAGGTTCGCAGCGGCGCCCGGCTGACGCAGGTGAGGACGGTGGCGAGCGCGCGGTGAGGTCCAACGCCCGCAACGGGTGGCTGGCGGCAGCGACGCTGGCCGGGTTCACGCTGGTCGCCTTCGCCGCCCGGGCCCGGCCGCAACAGGTGGACGTGCGGACCGTCACCCGCTCGGGCGCGCCACGCGAGGCCTCGGTCACCGCTCCGCCGGCCGAGGACCAGCTGAACTCCGTGCCCCCCGAGACCTCGGACGGCTTCCGGGTGCCCTGGTCCTTCATCCAGTGGGTGCTCATCGCCACCCTGCTGCTGGCGCTGCTCGGGCTCGCGGTGGCGCTCTGGCCGCGCTTCCTCGCCTGGCTGCGCTCCCGGCAGCGGGGCCGCCGGACCGCCCGGCCGCCGGCCGAGCCGGCTCCCGACGATGTCCGCAGGCGGGTCTCGAACACGCTGCGCTCGACGATGTCCCAGATGGCCAACGGCCAGATCCGGGACGGGGTGATCCTGTGCTGGTACCGGTTGGAGCAGACCGCCGAGGCGGCAGGCCTGCGCCGCCGGCCCGCCGAGACCTCCTCCGACCTGGCCGAGCGGTTGCTGTCCTCGCTGCCGTTGAGCGAGGCGCCGCTGAACCGGTTGGCCGCCCTGTACCGCGAGGCCCGGTTCTCCAGCCATCCGATCCCGGCCGAGGCTGTCGCCCAAGCCCGGGCTGACCTGGCCCAGCTCCGTTCCGAACTCGAGGCGGCCGGACCCGTCCAGCCCGTCGAGCCCGCGGGTCAGGGCCGCAGATGACCGAGCCGGCGGGCTGGCGTTCCCGGTTCTGGCTACGGCTGGCCCTGGCCGCCGGGATCGGATTGGGAGTCGGCATCGTCGTGCTGCTGACCGGCGTCGCCTCCGGCGCGGACCCGCCGCCGGAGCTGTGCGTCGGAGTCGGCATGGCCACCGCGGTGCTGGTTCAGTTGGTGCGTGAGACCGCCGCCGGGCCGCAGCCGCCGCCGGAGCTCTTCGAGCAGCCGGCGCCGACCGGCGGGGAGTACCTCAGCAGGCTGCGACAGTCCGAACGCCGGCTCGAAGCAGCCTGCCGGGACGGTTCGAAATATGACCGCAACGTGCGCCCGATGCTTGCCCGGCTGGCCACCGAGCGGTTGCGCCAGAAGTACGGGATCGACCCGCGCAGCCAGCCCGTCCAGGCCAGAGAAGTGTTAGGAGAGCAGTTGTGGTCGTTGACGATGGCGCCGCCGACGCCTTCCAGCCCGGCGTCCAGTCACGCCCAGTTGAGCGCGCTGCTGGACCAGATCGAGGCCCTGTGATGGACGCGCCGGCGGCCGCGCAGGCCTGTGACCGGGTGCTGGCCGAGGTGGGCCGGGCGGTGGTCGGCAAGCGAGGCCGGCTGGCCATGGTGCTGGCCGGCATCCTGGCCGGTGGCCACGTTCTGATCGAGGACAACCCCGGCCTGGCCAAGACCCTGACGGCCCGGTCCTTCGCGCAGGCGCTCGGGCTGGAGTTCCGCCGGATCCAGTTCACCCCCGACCTGCTGCCCTCTGACATCACCGGCTCGTTCGTCTACGACCAGCGCCAGGGCGAGTTCGCGTTTCGCGCCGGGCCGTTGTTCGCCGGCCTGGTGCTGGCCGATGAGATCAACCGGACGCCGCCCAAGACCCAGGCCGCGCTGCTGGAGGCGATGCAGGAGCGCCAGGCCACCGTCGAGGGCCGCACCTTCGCGCTTCCCGAGCCGTTCCACGTGATCGCCACCGCCAACCCGATCGAGTACGAGGGCACCTACCCGCTGCCCGAGGCCCAGCTGGACCGGTTCCTGCTGCGGGTGTCCTTCGGCTACCCCAGCCAGGACGAGGAATGGCAGGTGCTGCAGCGCCGGATGGCGCGCCAGGCCGAGGCGATAACCCTGAACCCGGTGCTGGACGCGGCCGGGCTGATGGCGGTGCAGCGGGTCGTCGAAGGGATCGAGGTCGAGGAGAGCGTCGGGCGGTACTGCGTCGCGCTGGTGGACGCCACCCGGTTTCATCACCACCTGCTGGTCGGCGCCTCGCCGCGTGGCGCGCTGGCCCTGTTGCTGGTCGCCCGGGCCTACGCCCTGATCAATCATCGCGACTTCGTGACTCCCGAGGACGTCAAGGCCATCGCGGTCGCGGCGCTGGCGCACCGGGTGACGCTGCGTCCGGAGATGTGGATGCGCCAGCTGATGCCGGCCGAGGTGATCTCGACGGTGCTGGCCGAGGTGCCGGCCCCGGCAATCGGCACGGACCGGCCGCGGCTGCGGTCGGCCAGCCGGCCATGAGTTCCGACCCGGCTATGACCCCCCACCCGGCCGGGGAGCCTGACCGGGCCGCGATCCCGCCGGCCCGGTGGTCACCCACCGCGGCGCTGGCGCCCGCGGTGGGCTGCGCGGCGGTGCTGCTGGGGCTGGCGGTGCTGCTGGCCCGCCAGGACCTGCTGCTGCTGGCGCTGCCGTTGGCGGTGGGCACCGTGCTGCCGCTGCTCAGCCGGGCCTCCCGGGCGCCGGTGGTGCGGCTCCGGACCACGGCGACCACGCTGTTCGAGGGCCAGTCGACCACCTTGAGCCAGCAGCTCCACGCCCCGGACGCGGTCGACGTCATCCGGCTGCGCACCCGGCTGGAGGGCTGGATCGAGCTGTCCGGCGGCGGCCAGGACGTCTGCACCACGGCCGGCCCGGATGAGGAGGTCAGCCTCGATCATCGGCTGGTCGCGCCCCGGTGGGGACGTAGCCGGATCGGCCGGGTGAGCATGAGCGTCACGGCCGCCCACGGACTGCTGCGCACCACCGTGACCGGCGCCGACGTGGCGTCGCTGGTCACCATCCCGCTGCGGGCCGAGTTCGCAGCCACCGACCTGGTGCCGTCAGCTCCTGGCATCGTCGGGGCGCACCGGTCGCGCCGGATCGGCGAAGGGGTCGATCCGGCCGGGGTGCGTCCCTTTGTCGCGGGCGACCGGCTGCGGCGGATCAACTGGCCGGTGTCGCTGCGCACCGGCGACCTGCACGTCACCGCCACCTACTCAGATCGTGACACCGAGGTGGTGCTGGTGCTCGACACCGCCTTCGAGGTGGGCGCCCACGCCGGTCCGGGCACCGCCAGCAACCTCGACGTCGCGGTGCGCGCGGCCGCCTCGATCGCCGAGCACTACCTGCGCCACGGTGACCGGGTGGCGGTGCTGGACCTGGGCCGCGCCGGCCGGCCGGTCCAGCCCCGGACCGGCCAGGCGCACCTGTTCAGGATCATGGACGTGCTGCTGGACGTCCGGGCCGCGCCGGTCAGCGAGCTGGCTGCCGGCCGCGCGATGGCCAGGATCTCCGGCCGGGCCCTGGTGATCGTGTTGAGCCCGCTGCTCGGCGCCGAGGTGGCGATCGAGGCGGCGGGGCTGTCCCGGGCCGGCCGCTCGGTGCTGGTCGTGGACACGCTGCCGGCGGAGGTGGTGCTGCCCGAGTCCGGGCCCTGGCTCGAGCTGGCCTGGCGGGCGCAGCTGATCGAGCGGCAGAACCTGGTCAGGGCGCTTGCCGATCACGGCGTTCCGGTGGTGCCCTGGCTGGGCAGTGGCAGCCTGGATCAGGTGCTGGTCGGGCTCAGCCGGACCCATCGGGCGGCCAGGGTGCGCCGATGAGCCGGCTGGCGGCGCCGATGAGCCGGCTGGCGGCGGCGTGGGCCGGCCGCGGCCCGCTGTCCGGGCACCCGGCATGGCGGCGGTACCCGCCGGCCGGGTTGGCGGTGCGGCTGGTCATCCTGCTGGCCGGGCTGGCGGTGCTGGCGATTCCGGCCGAGCGCCACCTGGGGTGGGCCCTGCTCACGGCGGCCGGCGTCCTGGTCGCGGTCGCCAGCCCGGATCGCGCCGGCGCCGGCCTGGCGCTCGGGTCGGCGATCGGTGGCTGGCTGGCCGCCTACGGTTGGCAGGGCACGCCGCCGCTGGCCGCCACGGCCGCGTTCGCGCTCGCCCTGTACCTGCTGCACACCAGCACCGCGCTGGCCGCGGCCGTTCCGCTGGGCGTGCGGCTGCGGGGCCCGGTGCTGCGCCGCTGGCTGCGGCGGTGCTCGGTGGAGCTTGCGGTCGCGGCGGCGCTGGCGGTGATCAGCTACGGCCTGGGGCGGCCCGGCGGCACCAGCGGGCTGCAACTGCTCGGGCTGCTCGGCGTGCTCGTGCTGGTCGGCGTCCCGGTGCTGCTGCTGCAGCGATCTCGCGACTGATCCGCCCCCGTCTCAGTCCATCGCCGCGTGCGCCGCGCCGAGGTCGAAATCCGGTGTCCGGATGGTGGCGTGCTCGGCCAGCACCGCCCGTGCCTGCACGTAGTCCTGCGGGCGCAATGCCGGCGCCGGGTTCTTCTGCCGGCTTGCCAGCGAGAGCAGGGTGCCTTCCTGCGAGTCCGCCGAGAACGTGCCGTAGGCCCGGTCGAAGTCCTCGATCCGCAGCCCGCAGTAGGCCAGCAGCTCCAGCAGCGTCGCCCTTGGCTGTGCCTTGATGTCCTCGTAGTGCAGGGTCAGGAACGGCACCGCGTCGCGGCGCAGCGTCAGGTACTTGTCCACGACGGACAGCCAGGTCAGGGTGTAGGCCTCGGTCAGGGTCGGCCTGCGGCGGTGCTGGGCCGCGAACGGCTGCAGCAGCGGCGCCTGAGCCAGCACGAACCTGGTGAACATCGGCTCGGCCTCGGGCCCTGGCAGGTTCGGGGTGAACCCGGCGTTCATCGATTCCAGCCACCTCTCCGCGTGCCGGTGCAGAAAGATGTTGCGGGCGTCGGGGTACAGCTGGTGGAACAGGTCGGCGAGGTGGATGCCGCTGGCGCGGAACTTCAGCGCCACCGTCGTGGCGTTCCGGCGGAGGATGCGGGTGCAGGTCCGGATCAGCCGCAGGTACTCCTGGTCGCGGCTGCCGTCGGAGTGCCGCAGCATCGCGATCTGGGTGTAGACGTCGGGTTCGGAGTAGCTGAGCACGCCGTCCACGGCGTTGAGGGCCTGGCTGATCAGGGTGGAGCCGCAGCGCCCGACAGAGTAGATCAGGACGAGGTCGTCAGCGCCGACGGCAAGGCCATCGGCAAGCCGGTGCAGGGTGTCATAGGGCACCGCGATCACCTGCTGCGCATGCTGGTACTGGGCAAGGTAGTAGAACGGCGACGCCAAGAGGTCGACGCCGGTGGGCGTTCGGACGAACAGCGCCTGCCCGTTGTCGTCGTCCAGGCAGTACAGGCTGAGGTCCGGGTCCTCGAGCACGACCTCCGGGGGCACTGGTTCGCCCTCGCGCAGGACGAAATTCTGCGGGACCGCCGGGAAGAACTCGAGCGGCGCCACCTTGTCGACGATGTGCAGCACGCGCGCGCTCATCGGCTCGCTCCCATCGGGTGCCAGTGCATACCGACACCGGCCTCAGCCGGCCGGGCCCCCAGTGGGAGGACACCATACCCCTGCTGGGTGTGCCGCGCAGCGCCGATCGCAGGCTCACCGGGTGGCGACCACGAGCGCGTTGACGCCGAAGGTCATCCGGATGAGCGTCGGGCCTGCTCCAGGTTCGACTGGTGGGGGCCGGCGAGCCAGTCCCTAGGAGTCGCGGCGCAAGATCTTGTTGCCCAGCCAGACCAGCGGGTCGTACTTGCGGTCGGCGACCCGTTCCTTCATCGGGATCAGGGCGTTGTCGGTGATCTTGATGTGCTCGGGGCAGACGTCGCCGCAGCACTTGGTGATGTTGCAGTAGCCCAGGCCGTGCTCGTCCTGCGCCTCGCGCTGCCGGTCCCGGGCGTCCAGCGGGTGCATGTCCAGCTCGGCGATCCGCATCAGGTACCGCGGTCCGGCGAAGGACTTCTTGTTCTCCTCGTGGTCGCGCACGACGTGGCAGGTGTCCTGGCACAGGAAGCACTCGATGCACTTGCGGAACTCCTGCGAGCGTTCCACGTCGACCTGCTGCATCCGGTACTCGCCGGGCGCCAGGCCCGGTGGCGGCGCGAACGACGGGATCTCGCGCGCCTTCTGGTAGTTGAAGGAGACGTCGGTGACCAGGTCGCGGATCACCGGGAACGCGCGCAGCGGGGTGACGGTGATCGTCTCGGCCTCGGTGAACGTCGACATCCGGGTCATGCACAGCAGCCGCGGCCGGCCGTTGATCTCGGCGCTGCAGGAGCCGCACTTGCCGGCCTTGCAGTTCCACCGGACCGCCAGGTCCGAGGCCTGGGTGGCCTGCAACCGGTGGATGATGTCGAGCACGACCTCGCCCTCGTTGACCTCGACGGTGAAGTCCTGCAGGTCACCGTTGTCGGCGTCGCCTCGCCAGACCCGGAACTTCGCCTTGTACGTCATTTGTTTTCCTTGTTCTTCGCGCAAGCGCTCATCACGGGATTCGCTCCGGTCCTCGCTTCGCTGCGATCCTCGCTCATCGGTTCTGCTCCTTGGCTGCCGTCACGGGAAGTTCCTCGTCGGTCAGGTACTTGGCCAGCTCGTCCCGATCGAACAGCTCGAGCAGGTCCGCTCGCATCGCCGGGGTGGGCTTTTCGACAACGGTGACATCGCTCATACCGTCGGCGTCGTGGCTGAGCGTGCAGACCAGGTTGCGCTGGCGCCAGTCCGAGCTCATCGCCGGGAAGTCGTCACGGGTGTGCCCGCCACGGCTCTCCTGCCGGATCAGCGCCGCCCGGGCCACGCACTCGCTGACCGCGATCATGTTCTGCAGGTCCAGGGCGAGGTGCCAGCCCGGGTTGAACTGCCGGTGGCCCTCGACGCTGACCCGACGGGCCCGGGCCTTGAGCTCGCCCAGCCGGTCCAGCGCCTGCCGCATCTCCGGCTCGGTGCGGATGATGCCGACCAGGTCGTTCATGGTCTGCTGCAGCTCCTGGTGCACCGTATAGGGATTCTCGCCGGACTCGGTCCGGAACGGCGCCACCGCGGCCTCGGCGGCAGCGGCCAGCGCCTTCTCGTTGACCAGCGGGTAGGAGCCGCCCAGCGAGGCCACGTACTCGGCGGCGCCGACGCCGGCCCGGCGGCCGAAGACCAGCAGGTCCGACAGCGAGTTACCGCCCAGCCGGTTGGAGCCGTGCATGCCGCCGGCGACCTCGCCGGCCGCGAACAACCCGGGCACCCCGTCGGCGGCAGCGGTGTCCGGATCGACCTGGACGCCGCCCATCACGTAGTGACAGGTCGGGCCGACCTCCATCGGCTCCTTGGTGATGTCGACGTCGGCCAGTTCCTTGAACTGGTGGTGCATCGAGGGCAGCCGCCGGATGATCTCCTCGGCCGGCAACCGGGTCGAGACGTCCAGGAACACCCCGCCGTGCGGCGAGCCGCGGCCGGCCTTGACCTCGGAGTTGATCGCCCGGGCGACCTCGTCGCGGGGCAGCAGCTCCGGCGGCCGCTTGTTGTTCTCGGGGTCCTTGTACCAGCGGTCGGCCTCGTCCTCGGTCTGGGCGTAGTTCTTGCGGAACACGTCCGGCACGTAGTTGAACATGAACCGCTCGCCGTCGGAGTTGCGCAGCACCCCGCCGTCGCCGCGGACCGACTCGGTCACCAGGATGCCCTTGACCGAGGGCGGCCACACCATGCCGGTCGGGTGGAACTGCACGAACTCCATGTTGATCAGGTTCGACCCGGCCCGCAGCGCCAGCGCATGGCCGTCGCCGGTGTACTCCCAGGAGTTGGAGGTGGTCTTGAAGGACTTGCCGATGCCGCCGGTGGCCAGCACCACGGCCGGCGCCCGGAACTCCACGAACCTGCCTGACTCGCGCCAGTAGCCGAAGGCGCCGGCGATGGAGCCGCTGTCGTCGTGCAGCAACTCGGTGACGGTCAGCTCGGCGAACACCTTGAGCTTGCCGTCCGAGGCGACCCCGCCGCCGTCGTCCTGCTGCAGCGAGACGATCTTCTGCTGCAGGGTCCGGATCAGCTCCAGGCCGGTGCGGTCACCGACGTGGGCCAGCCGCGGGTACTCATGCCCACCGAAGTTGCGCTGGCTGATCCGTCCGTCCGCCGTCCGGTCGAACAGCGCGCCGTAGGTCTCGAGCTCCCAGACCCGCTGCGGGGACTCCTTGGCGTGCAGCTCGGCCATCCGCGGGTTGTTCAGGAACTTGCCCCCGCGCATGGTGTCGCGAAAGTGCACCTGCCAGTTGTCGTTGGAGTTGGCGTTTCCCATCGAGGCCGCGATGCCGCCCTCGGCCATCACGGTGTGCGCCTTGCCGAAGAGCGACTTGCAGATGATCGCGGTGCGCAGACCGGCTTCGCGGGCGGCGATGGCGGCGCGCAGGCCGGCGCCGCCGGCGCCGATGATCAGGACGTCGTAACGGTGCTGTTCGTATTCGATCATCAGGCGGCAGTCCTCGGTGTCCGTTGTTCGATGGTCGCGGGGGATTCAGCTAGCGCAGCCGGCGGTCCTAGAAGAACCGGGGATCGCTGAAGGCGCCACGAGCCAGCAGGAAGATGTACAGGTCGGTGACGACCAGCCAGACCAGCGACACCCAGGCCAGCTCCATGTGCTTGGCGTTGAGCACCGAGACCTTGCCCCAGGCCCAGTACCTGATCGGGTGCTTGGAGAAGTGCTTCAACCGCCCGCCGACGATGTGCCGGCACGAGTGGCAGGACAGCGTGTACGCCCAGATCAGCGCCGCGTTGATCAGCAGCACCACGGTGCCCAGGCCCATGTGGCCCCAGTTGCCCTGCTGGTCGCGGAACCCGAGGATCGCGTCGAAGGTCAGAATGACCGAGAACACCATCGCCGCGTACCAGAAGTAGCGGTGGATGTTCTGCAGGATCAGCGGAAAGCGGGTCTCGCCGGTGTACTTGGCGTGCGGCTCAGCCACCGCGCAGGCCGGCGGTGACAGCCAGAACGAGCGGTAGTAGGCCTTGCGGTAGTAGTAACAGGTCATCCGGAATCCGAGCGGGAAGATCAGGATGATGATGGCCGGCGACAGCGGGAACCAGGACCCGATCGGCGTGCCGAAGTCGCTGGAGCCGGGCACGCACTCGGTGCTCAGGCAGGGCGAGTACAGCGGTGACAGGTAGGGCTTGGAGTAGTAGTCACCGTTCTGGAACGCCCGCAGCGTCGCGTAGATCGCGAACAGCCCGAGCACCAGGGCGGTCACCAGTTGGGGCATCCACCAGCGGTCGGTGCGCAGCGTGCGGGCGCCGATGCGGGCTCGGCCAGGGGCGTTGACGCCGGTGCCGGTTGCCCGGTCGGTCGGATCTGCCTTCGTCATCGTGAGGTTCCACGGTGGCCGCCGAGGCCCTCGTCCTCGGCGTCCTCGGCCCACATCGAGGTGTCGTGAGGTTCGTCGGTCAGCTGGTGCATCTCGATGGGGTTCCTCCCAGGCCAGTCGGCGGCAGCGAGCTGACGTCGTGGACGTCTGACTCGAGCCGTTCGAGATCGTTGCGAAGCCGCATCACGGTCGGAACATCACCGTACTTGCCGCGCAGAGACGTGACCGCCGTGCGGAGATCCCGCACCGCGCGGTTCAGCGTTCTGAGCTCGACAGAGACCGGCATAACGCCTTCCATTCGACGGCAAAATCGTATGACGTTGACATAGCGCCGAGGCTGAGTATGTCCAACTTCACATCACCAGCCAAGCACGCCACCCGACCCGCGCCGAGGTCGGGGACGACCGTTGCGCAAGCCTGCCACGGACGCCGAGATGTAGGCCGCAGCCGCGACGGTTACCGTCAATTCCTATGAGCTCGCCAACCGGGATCGGATCGGACTGCCGGACCACCCTGATCTGGGGGCAGGGCTACCTGGGATATGACTTCGGCGAGCACCCGCTGGCGCCGGTCCGGCTGGACCTGACGATGTCACTGGCCCGCAGCCTGGGCGTGCTGGACCGGCTGACGGTGCTGGAACCGGCTCCGGCCGAGGAGTCCGAGCTGCTGACGGTGCACGGCGCCGGCTACCTTGCCGCGGTCCGTGCCGCCGGCGATGACCCGGGCTACCAGGGCTTCGGCCTCGGCAGCTCGGACAACCCGGTTTTCCCGGGCATGTTCGAGGCTGCCGCGCTGATCGCCGGCGGCTCCCGGCTGGCGGCGTTGCAGGTGTGGAGCGGCGCCGCCCGGCACGCGATGAACATCGCCGGCGGCCTGCACCACGCGATGCGCGACTCGGCCGCCGGTTTCTGCGTCTTCAACGACGTGGTGCTGGCGATCCGGACGCTGCTGGCCGCAGGCGCCCGACGGGTGGCCTATGTCGACATCGACGTCCATCACGGCGACGGCGTCGAGGCGGCCTTCTACGACGACCCGCGGGTGCTGACCATCTCGATGCACCAGGATCCCCGCACCCTGTACCCGGGAACCGGGGTGGCCACTGACGTCGGTAGCGGCCCGGGTGAGGGCACCGCGGTCAACCTGGCCCTGCCGCCGGGCACGTCCGACGACGGTTGGCTGCGGGCCTTTCAGGCGGTGGTGCCGGGGGCGGTGACGGCCTTCGGCCCGGACGTGCTGGTGACCCAGTGCGGTTGCGACACCCATCACGAGGACCCGCTGGCCGACCTGGCGCTGACCATCGAGGGCCAGCGGGCCGCCTACGCGGCGCTGCACCGGCTCGCGCACCAGGTCGCCGATGGCCGGTGGCTGGCCATGGGAGGCGGCGGCTACGGGGTGCTGCGCTGCGTGCCACGTACCTGGACCCACCTGCTGGCCGAGATGACCGGCCACCCGATCGACCCCCGGACCGAGATCCCGCAGTCCTGGTCGGAGCGACTGCGCCGCCGCGGGGTGACCGCCGCGCTGCCCCAGCTGATGGGTGAGGGCCGCGAGCCGCAACCGCAGCCGTGGGCCCCGGGCGGTGAGACCTGGCTGGACCGCTCGATCTGGGCCACCCGCCACGCCAGCTTCCCGCTGCTGGGCCTGGATCCGGAGGATCCCCGTGACTGATCCGGAGGATCCCCGTGACTGACCCGGAGGATCCCCGTGACTGACCCGCCGCGTCGGGTGACCGACTCGCAGGGCCGGGTGACCGAGTGGGGCGACTACCCGCCGGCCTGGGAAGCCGACGTGGTGGTCGCCGACGGCGGCACCTTGCACCTGCGCCCGCTGACTCCCGCGGATGCCGAGGCGCTGGTGGCCTTTCACGCCGGGCTGTCGATTCGCACCCGCTATCTGCGCTACTTCTCGGCCTATCCCACGATCCCGCGACGGGACCTGATCCGGTTCACCCACGTCGACCACGTCGACCGGGTGGCGCTGGCGGCCTGGCTCGGCCGTGAGGTCGTCGCTGTCGGGCGTTTCGACCGGCTGCCGGGTGCTGACCCGGCCACGCCCGGCCAGCGCGCCGAGGTCGCGTTCGTGGTCGCCGATGCCCATCAGGGCCGGGGGATCGGCTCGGTGCTGCTGGAACATCTGGCCGAGATCGCCCGCGAGCTGGGCATCACCCGGTTCGAGGCGCTGGTGCTGGCCGAGAACACCGCCATGATGCGGGTGTTCCTCGACGCCGGGTACCAGCCGTCCCGCCACCTCGAGGGCAACGAGGTGACCCTCGAGTTCGACATCGCCGCCACCGAGTTGACCGAGAAGGTGATTCGCGAGCGCGAGCTGCGGGCCGATGCCAGCTCGGTCCGCCGGCTGCTGTACCCGCGCTCGGTGGCGGTGATCGGGGCCAGTGCCGACCCGGCCAAGATCGGCCATCTGGTGGTGCGCAACCTGCAGCGTTCGGGCTTCACCGGACCGATCTATCCGGTGAATCCAGCGGCACGTTCGGTCAGTTCGACCCTGGCCTACCCCAGCATCGCCGACGTTCCGGGCGAGGTGGATCTGGCGGTGCTGGCCATTCCGGCCGCTGAGGTGGGCGAGGTGGTGAGGCAGTGCGGCGCCCGCGGGGTGCGCGGGCTGGTGGTGATGTCTGCCGGTTTCGGCGAGTCCGGCACGGATGAGGCCCGCGCCGACGGCGCCCGGGCGCAACGCGAACTGGTGTCCGAGGCCCGCGCGCACGGCATGCGGGTCGTCGGGCCGAACTGCCTGGGACTGCTCAACACCGATTCGAGGGTGGCGCTGAACGCGTCGTTGGCGCCGGTCGCGCCGCTACCCGGCCGGGTCGGTTTCTTCTGCCAGTCCGGGGCTCTGGGAGTCGCGGTGCTCGGCGAGGCGGCGCGGCGCGGGCTGGGGGTCTCGAGCTTCGTCTCGGCGGGCAACCGGGCCGACGTGTCGGGCAACGACCTGCTGCAGTACTGGGAAGCCGACCCGGCGACCGAGATCGCCCTGCTGTACCTGGAAAGCTTCGGCAACCCTCGCAAGTTCGCCAGGATCGCTCGCCGGTTCGCGCGGCACAAGCCCATCGTGGCCGTCAAAAGCGGTCGCGGCTCCATGGTCGCAGGCCTTCAGCACACCTCGGTAGAGGTGCCCGAAGCCAGCGTCCAGGCGTTGTTCGAGGCATCGGGGGTGATCCGCACCGAGACCTTGGCCGAGCTCTTCGACGTCGCCCTGCTGCTGGTCACCCAACCGCTGCCCGAAGGAAACAGGGTTGCCGTGGTGGGCCATTCCACCGCGCTGGGGGTGCTGGTGCTCGACGCGCTGGCCACCGCCGGGATGGGCCTGGCCCGGTTGGTCGACGTCGGCGTCGACGCCAGCGCCGCTGACTTCGGGATCGCGTTGCGGGAAGCGCTTGCGGCGCCGGATGTCGACGCGGTGGTCACCATCTTCGTCCCGCCGGTGCACCGGGGCCAGGAGATCGCGGTGGCCGAGGAGATGCGCAACGCCGTTGCCGGGCAGCAGAAACCGGTGCTGTCGACCTTTCTGGGCTTTGACGGTGTGCTGACGGCGCTGGCGGCTCCCGGCCCGCTGGCGCCGATGCGCGGTTCGATCCCGTCCTACTCATCGCCTGAGCGCGCTGTCACCGCCCTGGCGCACGTGACGCGTTATGCCCGCTGGCGCGGGCGTGACGCCGGCCCGCCGCCGGAACTCGCCGAGGTGGACGCCGTCGCGGCCCGCGAGTTCGTCGCCCGGTTGTTGGCAGCCGAGCCGGCCGGACGGTGGTTGGAGCCGGCCGAGGCCCGGACATTGCTTGGCGCCTATGGCATCGACGTGGTTGCCGCCGAGCCGGCCGACAGCGTCGCGGCCGCGGTGCGAGCGGCTGAGCGGCTCGGCTGGCCGGTCGCGCTGAAGGCGCCGGGCGCGGTCCGGTTGCACCTGCGCGGCCCTTCTGACATCGACGAGGCATGGCTTTCACTCGGTCTTGCCGAGCATGCCGAGGTGATCGTGCAGCGGATGGCGTCCCGGGGCGTCGACACGGTGCTGCGAGTGCACGACGACCGGTCCTTCGGATCGCTGATGTCCTTCGGAGTCGGCGGGCTGGCCACCGACCTGCTCAATGACCGGGCCTATGCCGTCGTGCCGCTGACCCCTCTCGATGCCGCCGATTTGATCAGGGGCCCCAAGGCGTTTCCGCTGCTGACCGGTTACGGGGGCGGCGAACCGGCTGACATCCCGGCCCTGACCGAGGTGGCGTTGCGGCTTTCCCGGCTGGCTGATGAGCTACCCGAAGTGGTCGAGTGCGCGCTGGAGCCGATGGTCGCGGCCGCCGCCGGCGCGCACGTGCTCGTCGCCCGGGTGCGGATCGCCCCGCCGATCACGCGAAACGACGTCGGCGCCCGCCGGTTGCGCGGTCTGTGATCAGGGCGTCGGATCGCTTGTCGGACCCAGTCGCAGCCACATTCGCTGGTGCGGTCCCAGGTCGGTGTCGAACACTGTTTGGAAAGTTGTCCAACCATGGCGGCGATAAAAACCGACCGCTGTCTCGCGGGCCAGGCACCACAGAACGGTGGCCCCGTCGGCGATGGCGATTCGGCTCGCCTCACGCACGATGGCGGTACCCGCACCGGTGCCCCGCCGCTGTGGATCGGTGGCCATCCCGCGCAGCCGCCAGGCGTGCTCACCGGGTAGCCAGGGACACGGTTCGGGAAAGATCAGGCAAGCGCTGAGAAGCTCTTCTCCGTCATAGGCGCCAAGGTGCACGACCCCGGGTTGGTCCTCACCGGGCATCTCCGCACCCTGTGACCAGCCCGGCCGCAGCACCGATCGGCGCAACTCACTGCTTTCAGTGGCCTGAATCCGCCGAACCGACAAAGATGTTTTCACCAGGTCAGGTTAGCTGTCAGGCGATGAATATGCCTATTCCACATGGTAAATCGCCGCTGAGCGTAGCAGGGGCCGTCGAGGGCCGGAAAAGACTCGCGAGAACGAATCGAGCCAAGATTTCACATTGATGATCAATTGGTGTCACACTTTCCGCTGGAATGACAACACATTGGGAGGGACGAGCTTGAACAAGACCCAATTCATCGACGCCGTCGCGGCTCGACTGAATGCAGACCACAAGTCCACCGCAGCCATTCTGGATGCGATCACCGACGAGGTCTATGCCAACGTCGTCAAGGGCGAGAAGGTGATCCTCACCGGTTTCGGCGCTTTCGAGAAGCGTGACCGGGCGGCCCGGATCGGGCGTAACCCGGCCACCGGGGCCAAGGTTCGGGTCAAGAAGACCTCGGTTCCAGCCTTCCGCCCGGGTACCGAATTCAAGGAGATCATCGCCGGTCGCCGCAAGGTGGCCAAGGCTCCGGCCAAGAAGGTCGCCGCCAAGGTCGCACCGGCCGTCAAGTCCGCCGCCAAGTCCGGCGCGGCCAAGGCGACTCCGGTGAAGCCGGCCAGGGCCACGGCGACCAAGGCGGGCGCCACTGTCAAGAGCACCGCTGCCAAGACCACCGCGGCCAAGTCCACGGCGGCCAAGTCCACGGCCAAGACCACCGCGGCCAAGACCCTGGCCACCAAGGCTCCGGCCAAGACCAGCGCGGCCAAGACGACCGCGGCCAAGACCCTGGCCACCAAGGCGCCGGCCAAGACCGCCGCCAAGTCCACGGCGGCCAAGTCCACGGCGACCAAGGCCGCTCCGGCCAAGACCAGCGCGGCCAAGACGACCGCGGCCAAGAGCACCGCTAAGGCCGCTCCGGCGAAGAAGACCACCGCCCGCAAGGCTCCGGCAAAGAACGCTCGCTGAAACGGTGGTGGCTCGGCGATGCCGAGACACCACGTTTCAACCGGCCCGGCGCCGTCCGTTGCGCGCCTTGAGATAGTCGGCCACTACGTACTCGCCGAGCGCGCCGGACTTCGGCAGGAAGACCCGTCCGCCGTTGCGGCGGCCCACTTCTTGCATGAAGTCGACCAGCCGGGGCTCGTCATCGAGCATGAAGATGTTGATGGTGGCGCCGCGCCTGGTGCAGCGCTGGACCTCGGCCACGGTCGCGGCGATGGTGTCACTCGACGGCGGCCAGCAGAAATCGGAGTAGCCGTCGGCGGCCAGGTGCGCGGTGGGCTCGCCGTCAGTGATCACCAGGATCACCGGCTCAGCCTCACGATGCTTGTCCAGGTGCCGGCGAGCCAGCATCAGCGCGTGCTGCAGGTTGGTGCCATAGACCCGCTCCCAGTCGTGATTGACCAGGTCGCGGGGGGTCATGGTGCGGGCGTAGTCAGAGAATCCGATGATCTCGATGGCGTCCTGCGGGTACTTCGTGCTGACCAGCGCGTGCAGAGCCAGGGCGGTGGTCTTGGCCTCGCCCCAGGTGCCGCGCAGCTCCATCGAGTACGACATGTCCACCAGCAACGCCACCGCGGCCGAGGATCGGCGCTCGGTCTCGACCACCTCGAAGTCCTCGGCGCTCAACCGCACCCGGCCCGGGCCCGAGCGCAGCACCGCGTTGCGCACGGTGCGCGCCACGTCCAGCGGTTGCTCGTCGCCGAAGCGCCATTCCCGGCTGGCCCCGGTTATCTCACCGGCAGCGCCGGCGTCGCGCACGTCGTGGTCACCGCGCCCACCTGACTCCAGCGCGGCGAACACCTTGCGCAGCGCGGTGCTACCGAGCCTGCGCAACGCCCGCGGGCTGAGTTCCAGGCCGCGGCCACCCTGTTCGAGGTAACCTTGCCGCTGCAGCTCA
Source organism: Jatrophihabitans sp. (assembly GCA_036389035.1). Taxonomy (NCBI): domain Bacteria; kingdom Bacillati; phylum Actinomycetota; class Actinomycetes; order Jatrophihabitantales; family Jatrophihabitantaceae; genus Jatrophihabitans; species Jatrophihabitans sp. Next base: position 9,711 of record DASVQQ010000018.1, on the reverse strand, counting down.
CGCTCGATCCGGCGCAACTGGTCGAGATCCTCGACCGCCTGCTGACCCAGCGCTCGCTCCACCAGCTCCTCATCGATGTCGGCCAGGCTGGCGCCGGGGTAGTCCTGCCCGGCGAGTTCGGCCAGCTCGTCGAGGTCGGCCAGCTCGGCCAGTGCCTGGGTGCCGTCGGAGTAGCCGAGCTGCTGCTCGCCCGACATGCGCTCCGAGCCACCCCACGGCAGGTCCGGACGGGCCGCCCGCAGCGACTGCTGAAGCCGGCTGAGCTGGTCGCCGAGATCTGCCTGGCTCAGGGCCTGGTCCATCAGCGAGCTGAGTTCGGCGCGCTGCTGCGCGGTGAGGGAGTTCATCAGCCGCTCGGCGGCCGCTGCCCGCCGGGCGAGGGAATCGACGAGTTCGGCAAGGTTGGCCGGGTTGTCGGGGAAGAATTGCCCGTGCTTGGCCATGAACTCGGCGAAGTCGGCGTCGGTGTGCTCACCGCGGGCGTCGGCGTCCAGCAGCTCGTTGAGGTCGGCGAGCATCCGCCGAATCTGCTCCATGGCACGAGGGTCGGGATTGGCCAGGGCGTCGCGCAGCCCGGCGAACTGCGCGTCGAGCACCTCCGAGCGCAGCAGGTCTGAGATCTGCTGGTAGGCGGCTGCGGCCTCCGGCGAGCGCCACTGGTAGTCCGCCAGCTCCCGGACGGCACGGGAGGTGTCGGCGGGCAGCGCGTCCAACTCGCTCTCGGCCAGCCGCGCCGAGTCCGACGGGTCCGGGAACAACGCGGCGCGTTCGCTTTCCAGCGCCTGGTCCAGCAGCTGGCGCACCTTGTTCAGGGTGCCGTCCAACCGGCCGGAGTTACGCAGCTTCCGTGCCTGGTTGCGAGCCCGTTGGCGCAGCGCGTCCAGCCCGCTGCGGCCGTCCACCCCGGAGCGCATCAGCCGGCTCAGCGCCGTCCGCGGCGACATCCCGGCCAGGACGTCCTCGCCGATCTCGTCCAGCGCCTGGCGGATGTCATAGGGCGGTTCCAGCGGATCGGCGCCGCCGTGCCAGGCGCCGTAGCGGATGCTCATGGGGCGCTCACTCGATGCTCGCTCATGTCGGTTACTCGCTCATGCGCCGTACACGGTGCGGTTGCCGGCCGATTCCTTGGCCAGCCGCTTGTTCAGGTACAGCCCTTCCAGGGCGAATTCGACGGCCGCGGCGGCGATTCCGACGGTGGCCGGCCCTTCGTGCACACTGTCGGGCTCGAGCCGCTCAAGCAGCGCCGCCAGCCCGGGGATGGTGCCCAGCTGTTCCAGCAGCTTGTCCGCCGACACGGTGTCGCCGGACTCCACCAGCAGTCCGGAGTCGAACTTCTGCTGCAGCGGCCGCAGGTCCAGTCCGGCCAGCCTGGCCCGGCCGGTCTCGGCGATGGCCCTGCGCAGCAGGTGCTCCAGCACCTCGAACTCGCGTCCCTCGTCGGTGTCCTCGAACTCGACCTTGCCGCGGGAGGCCGGCACGATCGCCGGCAGGTCCGAGATCCGGGCGACCGCGACCGGTTCGCCGTTGATAGCCGCCCGCCGGACGGCTGAGGCGGCCACCGTCTCGACCGCGGCGATCGCGAACCGGGCCGAGACCCCGGAGCGCTGATCGACCTGCGGGGCGTCGCGGACGTTGCGGGCGAACCGGGCCACCACCTCCAGCAGGTGCGAGGGGACCAGCGGGGCGCCGTGGGAGGTGGCCTCGCCGCCGTGCTGGTCGCCGTCCTCCCAGAGCACCGCGGCTTCCTGGGCGATCAGCTGTAGCTCGTCGCCGAGGTCGATGGGGTAGTGGGTACGGATCTCGGCGCCGAAGCGGTCCTTGAGCGGGGTGATGATGCGGCCGCGGTTGGTGTAGTCCTCGGGGTTGGCGCTGGCGACCAGCAACAGGTCCAACGGCAGCCGCAACTGGTAGCCGCGCACCTGGATGTCACGCTCTTCGAGCACGTTGAGCATCGCGACCTGGATTCGCTCGGCCAGGTCGGGCAGCTCGTTCACCGCGAAGATGCCGCGGTTGGTGCGCGGCACCAGGCCGTAATGCACCGTCTCGGGGTCACCGAGCGAGCGGCCCTCGGCCACCTTGATCGGGTCGACGTCGCCGATCAGGTCACCGACCGAGGTGTCCGGGGTCGCCAGCTTCTCGCCGTAGCGCTCGCTGCGGTGCTTCCAGGTGACCGGCAGCTCGTCGCCGAGCGTGGCCGCCAGCCGGCGGGAGGCCGGGGTGATCGGGGCGTAGGGGTGCTCGTTGAGCTCCGAGCCGGCGATCACCGGCGTCCACTCGTCGAGCAGCCCGGTCAACGTCCGGATCAGCCGGGTCTTGCCCTGGCCGCGCTCGCCCAGCAGCACCAGGTCGTGGCCGGCCAGCAGCGCGCGCTCGACCTCGGGCACCACCGTGTCGTCGAAGCCCACGATCCCCGGCAGGCTCGGCAAGCCGGCCGCCAACCGGGCGATGAGGTTCTGCCGGATCTCGGCCTTGACGACCCGGTGCACGTGCCCGGAGGCGCGCAGCTCACCCAGGGTGGTGGTCTCCGGTGCTGTAGTCACCGTTCGACGCTACGTCGCCAACCAGGTTTCGGCTACGTCGGCCGCGCCCGGTTCCCGGTCGGCCGCGCCCGGTTCGCGGTCAGCCGCGGTAGGGCTTGGCGGTCAGCAGGGTCACCGTCAGCGTCTTGCCGGTGGGCGTGGAGTAGGACACCTCGTCGCCCTCCTTGGCGCCGGTCAGCGCCTGACCCAGCGGTGAGGCGGAGGAGTACACGTCCAGGTCGGTGGTGCCGGCCTCCTCGCGGGAGCCGATCAGGAACGTCTCGACCTCGTCGTCGCCGACGTCGCCGAACCGGACGGTGACCACCATGCCCGGGCCGGCGGTGCCTTCGCTGGTGGGCGCCTCGCCGACCTTGGCCTCGCGCAGCAACTTGGTGAGCTGCAGGATCCGGCCCTCCTGCTTGCCCTGTTCCTCACGAGCCGCGTGGTAGCCGCCGTTCTCCTTCAGATCGCCCTCTTCACGGCGGGCGTTGATCTCCTGGGCCATCGCCGGCCGGTTGGAGATCAGGTCCTGGAGCTCCTTCGACAGGCGGTCATAGGCTTCTTGGGTAAGCCAGCTGGTCGAGGAGGTATCGGTGCTCACGGTGTGACTCCCAAATGCTGCGCCGGCCAGAGTGGCGCCGGTCCAAGGTGCGGGCGGTTTTGCCTGAAGTTCTAGAACGTAACACCGGCGCCCGGGGTTCCGCGAAATCGACCGCCGACGCGCCAGCGCCCCCGCTCGGCGGCTCCCAGTGCTGCCCAACCCCCCGAGAGTGGGGGTCCTCAGGCTCATCGGGAACAATGGCAGGGTGCCCGATACTTCTGTTTACCGTGATCCTCCCGTGATACCAGGACCGTCAGCCACCGGGCCGAACTCAGCTGGCGACGCGGCCTCCGAGGCGGCCATTGCCGACTCGGGGGAGCAGCTACGGCTGATGTGCGTGCACGCGCACCCTGACGACGAGTCGAGCAAGGGCGCGGCCACCATGGCCCGCTACGTCGACGAAGGCGCCGGGGTGCTGGTGGTCAGCTGCACCGGCGGTGAGCGTGGCGACGTGCTCAACCCCGCGCTCAAGGGCCGCCCCGAGATCGAGGAGAACATCCGCGAGATCCGCCAGGCCGAGATGGCCCAAGCCCAGCGGGTGCTGGGCTTCCAGCATCACTGGCTGGGTTTCGTGGACTCCGGCCTGCCCGAAGGCGACCCCCTGCCCCCGCTGCCTGAGGGCTGCTTCGCCGTGGTGCCGCTGGAAGAACCCACCCGGGCGCTGGTCGAGGTCATCCGCCGGTTCCGGCCGCACGTGGTGACCACCTACAACGAGAACGGCGGCTACCCGCACCCCGACCACATCCGCTGCCATGAGATCTCGGTGGCGGCCTTCGAGGCGGCCGGTGACCCCGAGGCGTTCCCCGACGCCGGAGAGCCCTGGCAGCCGCTCAAGCTGTACTACGACGTCACGTTCACCCGCGAGCGGGTGGAGGCCTTCCACAACGCGCTGGTCGAGCGCGGCATCGAGTCGCCCTACCAGGAATGGCTGGCGAACTGGGAGGAGCGGGCGGCCAGCATGCGAGCGCCGAAGGTGACCACCAGCGTCTACTGCGCCGACCACTTCGACCGCCGGGACGCCGCGTTGCTGGCGCACGCCACCCAGGTCGATCCGCAGGGCTGGTTCTTCAAGGTGCCGCTGGACGTCCAGCGCGAGGTCTTTCCGTGGGAGCAGTTCGAGCTGGCCCGCTCGCTGGTGGACACCGAGATCCCGGAGGACGACCTGTTCGCCGGCATTCGGGAGAAGGCGCGCGTCACATGAGCCCCGGCACGGCGGTGCTGGCCGCCTCGGACACCGGCAAGGGCAGCCCGATCGGGCTGTTCGTGATGCTGCTGCTGATCGTCGCGGTGTACCTGCTGTACCGCTCGATGTCGAGCCGGCTCCGCCGGCTGCCGGAGCGGTTCCCCGGATACGGCGCCGGCACGGACGGCGGGGGCGCGAACGGGATGACCAACGCCGCTGCCAGCACGGGCTCTTCGAACGCCACTGGCAACGACACCGCAGGCCAGGACGTTCCGGCCGCATCGCCCTCGCCGAGCCCGTCCGACCAACCTGAGCCACCGCGGCCCGGGCGGCCTGCCTGACGGTTGTCGCGCTGGTCTCAGGCGGCGATGCGGATCAGTTTGAACCCACCCTGGTGATACGGCTTGATCTTGAGCGCGCCGTTCTGGGGCCCGGTCGCCAGGTCCACCATCCCCTCCGGGTCGGGCACGAGGTCCTGGACCGTCACGGTGAAGCCACCCAGTTGGGCGAGACCCTGGACCAGAGTGGCCGCCTGGCCGCTGCTGTTCTCGTTGTCGGTGAGGACGTAGGCCACACATCCCGGAGTCATGACGGCCCGCAGATCGTGGTGCAAGGTGTTGGCCGTATAGATCCAGGGCCCGGGGTGGATGATGAAGATGTCAGCGTTGCGAGCGGCGGGAGCCGCGTTCTGAAGCAGCTGGCGCACATTGCTGAAGTCCAGACCCTTCTTCTGCTTCAGGAACGTGGTCAGCTGGACGTTCAGCACCGGGTCGGCGCACACCACATCGGCGTACTGGTCGACCAGCTGCTGGATCAACTGCCAACTCTGCGGGTTGATGAGATCCATGCCGCCGGTCACGGCACGCCGGGGCACACCGGCAAGGCTCTGGTGCAGGTCGAACGGGCCGAGCTCGGCGTCCAGTCGTGCCACCAGATACGTCTGTTGGGGGTCGGTGAGGGAGTTCCACCACGGATAGTTCTGCAACTGCGCTTCGGTGGTGATGTTCGCCTGCACGGGGCCGGAGTTGTCAACCAGGGTGCGCCGGAGCGTCGGCTGGCCCGGCTCTACAGCGGGACGTCCCACCGCCAGCCCCGCGACCGGCGTCATCCTCATCACCGGCGCTTCTGCGCCGGAGTGCTCCACGTCCTCCTCGCTGTCCCGCGGCCGCAGCCGGGCGCGGGTGGACTGAACACTGTGCTGCCGCATCAACCAGCCCTTTCAACCCGAATCGGACGCGCGTGCAGCATCCCACGGGCGCCGAGGCGGTGTCTGGCGTTGTGGCAGAAATCGAGCGTCGGCGATCGGTAGACCTCTGCCCGGCTGGGCCGGGTCAGTCCTCGCGTCCCCGCACCCGGGCCCGGCCGGCCTTGATATGGCTCCGTTGTTTCTTGACGTCCAGCCGCCGTTGCTTGGCGCCGCGGGAGGGCCGGGTGGCTCGCCGGGGCGGCGGCGGGGGAATCAGCGCCTGGCTGAGGTAGGTCACCAGCCGGGCCCGCGCGGCGAGCCGGTTCTGCAGCTGAGAGCGATGCTCGGACGCGGTGATGGTCAGCACGCCGTCCACCAACCGGGGCGCCAGGTGTTCCAGGGCCCGGGACCGCTGCAACTCGGTCAGCGCGCTTGAACGCAGGACGTCATAGCGCAGCTCGACCTGGCTGTCGGTGGTGTTGACCCCCTGGCCACCTGGCCCGGACGAGCGCGAGAACCGCTCGGTCAGCTCGGTCGCGGGAACCGTCAGCCCGCCCGGCACGCCTCGGCCGGCCGGCACCACCAGGTCGCCCGAGGCTGCCACGTCGTCGTCGGGTTGTCGCTAGGCCGGCGCGGGCCGGGTCAGGGCTGCCGCTCCGGGCGTGACTGGACGTCGCGCATCCAGGCGGTGACCTCGTCAGGCTGGCGGGGCAGCCCGCCGGACAGGTTCACCGGAGCCCCGTCGGTGACCAGGATGTCGTCCTCGATCCGGATCCCGATGCCACGCCACTCGGCCGGCACGGTCAGGTCATTGGGCTGGAAGTACAGGCCGGGTTCGACGGTGAGGACGTAGCCGGCGCCGAGCGGGCCGTCCCGGTTGAGCTCTGCCCTGGCCTGGGCGCAGTCGTGCACGTCGATGCCGAGCATGTGGCTGACGGCGTGCAGCGTGTAGCGGCGGTGCAGGCCCGCGCCCGGCGCCTCGGGGTCGGCGGCGCACGAGACGTCCGCGGTCACCGGCAGCACCCCCCAGGAGTGCAGGTGATCGGCCAGCACCCACATCGCGGCCCGGTTGGCGGCGAGGAAGTCCGCTCCGGCCTTGACCTCGGCGATGCCGGCCTCCTGCGATTCGAGCACCGCGTTGTAGAGCTTGCGCTGGGTGTCGGTCCAGGCGCCGTTCACCGGCAGGGTGCGGGTCACGTCGGCGGTGAACAGCGAGTCGACCTCGACCCCCATGTCGGCCAGCAGCAACTGGCCCTCGGCCAGGTCGCCGTCGTTTCGCCACCAGTGCAGCGTGGTGGCGTGCTGGCCGGCGCCGACGATCGAGCTGTAACCGACCTCGTTGCCCTCGTACCGGGCTCGCCGCCAGAAGGTGCCCTCGAGCCAGCGCTCGCCGCGACGCCCGCCGCGGGCCAGCACGCCGGGCAACTCGGCCGCCACGTCGGCGAAACCGCGCGCGGTCGCGTCGCAGGCGGCCTGCAGCTGGCTGATCTCCCAGTCGTCCTTGACGAGCCGGAGCTCGTCGATGACCTCGTGGAGCCGGCCCAGCTCGGCAGTGGGCAGCAGCGCGTCCACGCTCGGGTCGACCCCGCGCGGAGCCAGCACCGGCCGGCCGCGGTGGACCTGCAGGTCGCGGGCCAGCTCGGACAGCGGCCGGGTCGAGACGCCGAGCACCGTGGCGGTGTCGGTGACCGTGGGCACGTTGCCCACCCAGAGCGCGCCGTAGAACCGGTTGGTGAAGTAACCCGGCTGGCCAGGGCCCTCGTACTCGCGCAGGTACAGCACCGCGGTGTGGCCGGAGTCCGGGCCGGCGCCGGCCGGGGCGAGCACCAGCACTGCCCCCTCGATCGTCTCGCCGGTCAACCAGGTGAAGCCCGACCAGGCCCGAAAGCTGTAATGGGTGTCATAGGCCCGGACCTTGGGCACTCCGGCGGGGACGACCACCAGCTGGCCGCCGAACGCCGCCGACAGTGCCGCCCGGTTGCGGGCGAAGGTGGCCGCGCCTGCCGACGGCGTGCCGGTCGGGCTGGCGGGGTGCGGCATCAACGGCGCCGGGTCCCAGTTCTCGGCCATCGTCTTGGCCAGCTCGGCCGACAGCGGGATGTCGTGGGAGCTGGAGCCCTCGATCGCGTCAGCGGCGGTCTCGGGAGTGGGCTCAGCGGCCGACCCGGCGGTCTCGGAAGGCGCCGACGATGAAGTCTCAACGGTCATGGCTGTGAGTCTAGGCCCGGACGAGCAATCACGGCCGACGGTGTTTCCTCCGTGCGACTAGCGTATGGCCATGCCCGCCGAACTGAATCCCACGACCATCCGGACCGCTCCCAAGGTGCTGCTGCACGACCACCTCGACGGCGGGCTGCGACCGCAGACCATCATCGACCTGGCCGCCGGGATCGGTTACCAGAAGTTGCCCAGCATGGATGCCGAGGTGCTGGGCCAGTGGTTCATCGAGTCGGCCAACTCGGGTTCGCTGGTGCGTTACCTGGAGACCTTCGACCACACCGTCGCGGTCATGCAGACCCGTGAGGGCCTGCACCGGGTCGCCAGCGAGTGCGCGCAGGACCTGGCCGAGGACGGCGTGGTCTACGCCGAGGTCAGGTGGGCCCCGGAGCAGCACGTCACCGACGGCCTCAACCTGGACGAGGTGATGGACGCGACCCTGGAGGGGTTCGCGCACGGCATGCAGGCCGCCTCGGAGAAGGGCCAGTACATCAGGATCGGCTCGCTGGTGACCGCGATGCGCCACGCGGCCCGCTCGCGCGAGATCGCCGAGCTGGCGGTGGCCTACCGGGACCGGGGCGTGGTGGGCTTCGACATCGCCGGCGCCGAGGCAGGGTTTCCGCCCACCCGGCACCTGGACGCCTTCGAGTACCTGCGGCGGGAGAACTTCCACTTCACCATCCACGCCGGTGAGGCGTTCGGCCTGCCCTCGATCTGGGAGGCCATCCAGTGGTGCGGCGCAGACCGGCTCGGGCACGGCGTCCGGATCATCGACGACATCAAGTCGACCGGGTCGAGCCTGGAGCAGCAGGTCACCTCGGCCGAGATGGGCCGGCTGGCCCAGTACGTCCGGGACAAGCGGATCCCGCTGGAGATGTGCCCGTCCTCCAACCTGCAGACCGGGGCGGTGTCCTCGATCGAGGAGCACCCGATCGGGCTGCTGCGACGGCTGCACTTCCGGGTCACGGTGAACACCGACAACCGGTTGATGAGCGGCACCTCGATGACCCGCGAGATGACCCTGCTGGCCGAGGCCTTCGGCTACACCTGGTCGGACCTGCAGTGGCTGACGGTCAACGCCATGAAGAGCTCCTTCATCCCGTTCGACGAGCGGCTGGCGATCATCAACGGCACCATCAAGCCCGGCTACGCCGCGCTCAGCATCTGATCAGGCTCAGGACTCAGCGGCTCGGCTTCAGTCCAGCGGGTAGCTCAGCGCTGGCAGCGCCGCCTGCAGCTCGGCCGCGAAGGCCAGCAACCGCTCGTCCTCGCCGTGCCGGCCGAGCACGCTGACGCCGACCGGCAGCCCGCCCACCACGCCGGCCGGCAGGCTTACCGACGGAGCTCCGGTCACCGCGCACAGCGAGGACGTCAGGATTCCGTGGTCCTCCTGCGCGCCGTAGGCGATCGGCCAGGCCGGGGAGTTGGTGGGCGCGAGGGCGAACTCGCAGTTCCCGAGCACGTCGGCCAGTCCCTGCGCGCTGGCCTCGTCAGCCGTTCGCCGGAACCGCTGGTAGTCCTCGGACTCCACGCCGCCGGCCAGCTCCGCGCAGAACTGGAAGATCTCGTCGGAGAACAGGGACAGCTCCTTCTCATCAGCCCGGTTGAAGGCCAGCAGCCCGGGCCAGTCGCGCGGGTGCGGACCGGGACGGCCGCGCAGGTAGGCCGGCAACTCCACCGAGAACTCCGCCAGCAGCGCCTGGAACTCGGCGTCCTCGAACGGGCCGGACATCGCCGCCCGGGTCTCGCTCAGCTGGCAGCCGGCGCCGGCCAGCAGGTCGGCCACCGCTGCGAACACCGCCGCGACGTCCCCGGTCATCGCCTCCGGGCGCCAGAGCGCCAGCCGGCGTCCGGCCAGGCCGCCTGACGCGCTGGAGCTGCCGCTTGAAGCGCTGGAGCTGCCGCTTGACGCGCCGGGGCTGCCGCCTGACGCCTCGGGGCTGCGGTCGGGCCCTTCGACGCTGCCAGCGGGTGAGCCGCCGGCCAGCACCGTGAACAACCGGGC